>NZ_JBSFVY010000061.1:0-35108 GCF_053592555.1 Streptomyces sp. NPDC002643 | reverse complement strand
TGCCCAGTCAGCCTGCCATCCAGCAACGCACCTGATGAACCACAGCAGTTCAGATGCCATACCAGTCAAGATCACAACATCATCTCTGAACTCTAAGCACAGCAGGTCAGCAGCGCTCTCACGTCGTAACTACATAGAAGATCGACAGGCCAACGGCGTCCTGTGGGAGATCTACGAGATGGTCCGCCGGATCGAGCGCGGGCAGGAAGAGCCCGGCGAAACGCTGGAAGCGGCACACGATCGTCTGCGGGAGGCGACGAGGTCCTCCCTGTTCAACCTGCGCGAAGCGATGCGCACGGACCTGGGAGTCAGCGCCCTGTCCCAAGACGTCCAAAGGCCAGCTCGCCGGTCTCAGTAAGGAATACTCTGTAAAGCAGTGCCCGGTACTGCTGGTCACAGATGAGATGATCTTGCCGTGGCTGATGTGATCACGGCGTCGGAGCCGTCCTGGACAGCCCCGCTCTCCGGGCTGAGTCCGCGTCAGTTCGGCAAGCCGACCACCGCGCTGCCACAGGCGGGCGCGGAACAGGTGCGCGAGGATCGGCCCTGGAGCCTTCCGCTGAAGGACTGATCCTTTTGGCGGCAGCGTACTGGCACACAAACCTGACGCTGCGCCAACTGCCCCCACCCTTCAGGGTCTCAAAGACCGCAGCCGGTCGCATCATCGACCACCTCAGACCATTGCCAACGCTGCAGCCCCGCAAGCGGTTCCGCAGAGACACCATGCTGACCGTGGACGGAACCCTGGTGCCCACACGAGATCACGCGGTCACCGAGCAGTCGAAGACCACCGGCACTCGACCAACCACCAGATCGTCACCGACACCGACACCCGCCTCGTGCTCACCGCCGGTCGGCCGGTCGCTGCCAGTCGGTTGTTCTTGATCCGGCGGTGGGCGACGTGGCGGCTCTTGCCGTACTGGCGGGTCACAGGTCCGCTTCCGGCATAGGCCTTCAGATTGCTCGCGAGGGTGAACCCGGCGCGGTCGTCGCCGATCTCGGCGAGAATCCGTGCGCCAGTGAGTGTGGCCAGGCCAGGGAAGCTCGTGATGATCTCGGCATCGCAATGCTGCAGGAACAGCTCTTCTGCGTCGGATGCGAGGTCGTCGCATGCCTGGCAAGCTGCGTCGAGCTGGGCAAGGAGGGCGAGTGTCTCCCGTCCCATTGCCTTCTCGACCAGGGCGGGTTGACGAGGCCGGCTCTAGCGGAACATTTGGAGCAGACGGTCGGTCACGGCGTCGATACGGCGTCGGCGTCCGGTTCTGGTGACGGCGGCCCTCAGTCGTCCCCGGGTCAGTCGGGCGGCCTCGGCCAGCGTGGGCGCGATCGACATGATGCTGCAGGCCTCCCGGAACAGCAGCCCATCGTGCTTGGCTACGAACGCCTCAAGGATCGCGGGCTAGTGCTGCTCGGCGGAAGTTCGTGGAGGGGGGTGGAAGGCAGGTCTGGACACGTCGGTTGTGTCAGGCGAAGGAGAAGTGCGCGGCGGCTTCGGCGGGCGTGGTTGCTTGGCGGCGTCCGGGGACATCGTGGACGGTGGTTGCGCCCTCGGAGCGGAGCTGGTCGGCACTGGCGTCCCGGGTCATGATGGCGGCGTAGGCACGGACGTCCGCGGCGGTGAGGTCGGTGCGGCCTCGCTCGGTGTACTGCTGGAGGAGGTCGGTGACGTCCGGATTGAATCGCAGCATGGTTCCGGGGCGTTGAAGCGCCTGGCGATGGCGATAAGTCGTGCGCGTGCCTGCGGCGTGACGTTTGTTGACTCGGCGACTGCGCTGTGTCCGGTGGCGAGCCTGGCGACGATCCTGCGGTCACGTTCCTCGAAGATCCGTGCGTCCGCCGCGTCGGATTCCGCTTCCGCGGGTGTGGTGCCGAAAAGCTCCGCGCGGATCTCGTCGCTGGATACCACGGCTTCCGCGTCGATCTGCCGGCGCGCGACCAGTGCCCGAACGAAGCTGGTCTTGCCCGAGGCTGGTGGGCCGACGAGGACGACGAGTCCTGCCGGAACCCGGATGGCCGGCGCGAGAGCCTTGAGGTAGAGGTTGCCTGCGCAGCCGAGGGCTTCCTCCGGGGAGCCGGCCGGCAGTCCGCTGGGCAGGATGTTGTCCCGGTAGCTGTCGTTGCTGGCCAGATAGAGGGCGAAGCCCCAGGTGTGCAGCACGCCGGTGAAGCGCAGTCGGCACAGCGGCAGGCTCTTTTCGCCGGGCAACTCGGCTGCCACGTAGGCGAATCCTGCGCGGAAACGGACCGTGATGGCGTCCACGTGGGGCCAGCATGCGCGGGCGTGGCGGTTCAGACGCTGGCGCAGGTGATGCTGCATCGATTCCGGGGGGTTCTTCGGCACGGGCCCATCCTGCCGGGCGCGGCGGCGGCCCGCCATGATCGTTGGCCGTGGAGGGTGGGCGACAGGCAGGGACAGCGGTGGAGGTGGCGATCGATTCGCGGGTCCGCGAGCGGCCGGTGCGGACGGTGGCCTCGGCAAAGTCCGAGGTGCGCGCGGTGCTGCGAGCCCGGATCGTCCTCGCGGCTGCGGACGGGCTCGCCAATGGCGCGATCGCCAGGGAGCTGGAGGTCAGCGTGAACACGGTGCGCAAGTGGCGCGGGCGGTTCGCCGCATTGGGCCCGGACGGCTTGCGGGACGCTGAACGGTCGGGGCGGCCGAAGATCTACGGGCCCGAGGTCCGCGTGGCGATCGTGGCCACAGCCACCAGCATGCCGCCGCATCCGGAGGCGACCTGGTCGCACCGGGCCGTCGCCCAGCACGTGGCCGGCGCCTGCTTCGTATCGGTCTCCGCCTCCCAGGTCGGCCGGAACCTGGCCGGTCTGGACCTGAAGCCGCACAAGGTCCGTGGCTGGCTCACCCGCCGCGACACCCCAGACTTCTGGCAGCGAGCGTCCGAGGTGTGCGCGCTCTACCTTGATCCGCCGGAGGGAGCGGTGGTGCTCTCCATCGACGAGAAGACCGCGATCGCCGTCCGTTCACGCCGCCATCCCGGTCGTCCCGCACGCCCCGGTGAAGCGGCCCGCCAGGAGTTCGAGTACCGGCGTTACGGCACCGCCTCCCTCGTTGCCGCTCTCGACGTGCGCACCGGTGAGGTCCTCACTGAGGTGATCGCCCGCAACAACGCGGCGACCTTCACCGCCTTCCTGGACCAGCTCGACCGGGCGATTGCTCCCGGCAAGGAGATCCATGTCGTGCTTGACAACGGCTCCTCCCACGCCGCCAAGCACACCAAGGCGTGGCTGGCCGCGCACCCGCGCTGGCATGTGCGCTGGACCCCGCCGCACGCATCCTGGCTCAACCAGTTCGAGTTGTTCTTCTCCGCCCTGACCCGCCGGGTCCTGCGGCACGGCGACTTCGCCGGCCGCGACGACCTGATCGAGAAGCTGGAGGCATACGTCATCGGGCACAATGAGACCGCCAAGCCCTACCGATGGACCTACGAAGGCACCCCACTCAAGGCCGCATGACCAACACCCCTCCACGAACTTCCGCGGAGCAGCACTAGTGCTCGCGCAAGTGTGATCGGAGCCGGTTGTGGCGCGGGTGCGGTCCCAGACCGAATCCTGCCGAGTTCGTGCGAGGACGGCAACGAGGACGGCGAGAGCCAGGCGCCCGCGTAGCCGTGGCGGACAGCCGGCCCGAGCCGCCGCCCATCACCGTGGTCCTCCCGGACGGCCAGGAGCTCACCGGTCGTCTCCGCGAGCGCCAGCAGACGCCGGAGGGCTGGCTGCGCAAGGTCTCGGTCCCGGCCTGGATGGTTCAGGACGATCAGATGGTGCCCGCCTGGTACACGGTGTGGGCGCAAGCGCCCGCCCATGTGAGGCCGGTCAAAGGCACCTCGTACGAGGAGGACCCCACCGAGCGCCTGGAGAAGCCGTCGACGGTCCGCGAGATCCTGGGGCCGCGCCGGCTTCCGGATGGGTCCCGCGGAAGCTGACCGACGGCCATGGTCCCGGCCGGGGCGTCATCCACGCCGTGACTGCGAGGAAGGACCTGTCGGGGCGCCGCAGCCCACCCTGGAGAACGCCCTGGACGCGGCGGAGTATCCGGGTATCCGACCATGTTCCCCATGTGGTGGGGCGGCCGAACTCGATCCCATACTCCGGGGGTTCGGCCACGGCCCCAACGACAGCGAGTAGGCGCATCTTCGGACGGCCGTACGGCAAACCGCCCACACGTACGAGTGTGGGACGGGTGATGTGAAACCCCGCTGCCACAAGAACAAGTCGAAGTGGACGTACGACGAACGCGACATCCGCCGCGCCGCCCACGTGTTCGCGGACTTCCTCCATGACAACGACATCCCGGAGCATCCTGGCCGTGCCGGCAGGCCCGCTACAAGCACCGGGAGGAGCGACCTCCTCAGCAGTGGGACGACAGATGGACGCGTATCGGCAACGGGGCGATGTCCGGAGGGATTATTCGGCCACTGATGTGATCCAGCTGCGGGGCAGCGTCATGGAGGGGCGCGCCCTGGCGCGCGCCGGCGCACATCGTTTGTGGGAACTCCTACGGCATGAAGACCATGTCCACGCCCTGGGCGCCATGACCGGAAGTCAGGCGGTGCGGCAAGTGCGGTCCGGATTGCAGGCCGTCTGCCTGTCCGGCCGGCAAGTCGCGGCGGACGTGAATCTCTTCGGCCAGACCTGTCGCGACCAGAGTCTGTACCCGGTCAACTCGGCTCCCCAGAGGGTGCGACGCGTCAACAACGCGCTCCTGCGGGCGGACCGGATCAGCTGGGCCGAGGACGATCCCGAAGCACCGCACTGGCTGGTACTGGTCGTCGCTGACGCTGGGGCAGGTCTCGGCGGGGTGCTCATTGCCTTCAAGCTGATGAAGGCAATGATCGTCGCCGGCGCGGCCGCCGTGCGCTGGGAAGACCAACTCGTCTCGGAGAAGAAGTGCGGGCACCTGGGAGGCGAGGCCTCGTTACGACGGGGCAGGACATACGTACTCTCCAGGCCGCGCGGACACGACAGCGCGGTTCCCGCGGGAACTCGGGCAGATGGGGTACAAGTTCCCGTTCATCACCCTTGCCGGATTCCACGCACTCAACCGCTCGATGTTCACGCTCGCCCGCGACTGCGCGGAGCACGGCATGACGGCCCATGTCGCACTGCAGGAACTGGAGTTCGCCGCCGAGGCCGAGGGCTGCACCGCGATGCGCCACCAGTACGACGTCGGCACCAGCTATTTCGATCTGGCAAGCACCGTGGTGAATCCGGGCGGCAACACGGTGGTACTGACGGAGTCCACCGAGGCGGCGCAGTTCCCCTGACCTCCTAGGTTCCGACCGTCACCAGCTCATGCGGGGCAGTGTATTTTACGATATTCCCGAGGTGACACACCGTAGGCGGACCGGAAATTCTTGCTGAGCATCGCAGCGTCCGGCATGCCCCAGGCGGCGGCCAGTTCACTTATTTTCCGGTGCCGCAGATCTGGGTCGACAAGGTCGTGCGCGAAACCCTCCAGACGTCGGCGTTTGATGTACTGCATGACGCTCTCGCCGGTAGGCTCGAACAGCCGGTGCAGCTGCCGCACTGATATGTGGTGCTCGGTCGCAAGTGTTGCCGGATTGACCCCGAAACGGCCGAGCTGCCTTTCGATGGATTCCTTCACATCGGTCAAGAGGGGAACGCCGCCGGCCGGATAGCAGTCACCCATCTCGGCGTACGCGATTCTCGCCATGGGCATTCGGAGAAAGCAAACGATTCGCTCCAGGCCGGGGCCGAGTTCACCGTCGACATTCCAAATTTCCGTGGCCAGAGCCCTGAGAAGGGGAAATAGCAGCGATCCCGCCTGTGACTTCTCGTGCCTCTGTACCACGCGGAAGGCCCCCCGGCGTGCGGTCGACATTCCGTCCATCATCTCCCCCGCGAAGCGAAGGACGAGCAGTCGCGAGACGGCCGGCGCGTGAAATGAGAAGTTGGCACTGCCATCGGCGACAATCAGAGTGCCCGCATCGATCTCCACACAATGTCCCTCGTGGACCGTGAATGCGATGCCCGACAGCATGCAAAAGATGACGCATTGCGGCGGCGTGATGGAATCGCTAGAGCCATTCTCGAACACGATGGCGGCCGGTCCACATTCTACGGTCGCCACTTCAAGTCCATCCGCACTGATGGACTTCATCTCCATGTGCGATTTCGGCATGCGTAAACAACTGCCGTAAGGATGCTCGCCGGCAAGGAAGGGAAATTTCTCGGGATTTACCACAGGGGAACCACCGCCCAATATACAGGCTCAGCCTGCTTTTCTCGCTTTCAAACATTGCCCAACTTTCAAGGAAGTTATTATTTCGGAATGCAGCCAATAGTATGAAGATGATTTTCGGCCATCTTCCGGGCTCGCGCGAACGAATTCAACCGAATGGAAAAGTTATCCCATCCTATCGTCTGCATATGGTTACCCCGTGGCAAGTAAACTTGTTGTGAATCAAAAACCGTACCTGAGAGCTTCGCGGCCTCGATGTGGTCGGCGGCGGTGTTGGAACCGGCGTTCCCGGGCCGCGGCGAGCCCTACGCTCAGCAGGAGCTGATCCGGCCCGGTCTTGCGGGCCGTCTCCACCAGCGGCACAGCCCGGGCCCGGGAGACCACCGAACGACCGCCGCCCTCGACGCGGACACGCGGTAGGACCCGATGGTGACCTTGCCCCGTGTGATGGCCCGATACTCCCGAAGCCTACGGTCAGGTGCCGATTCGCTCGCAGCCCGTGGCCTGTCGCCGAGCCAGGGCCGTACTGAAGTGGCTGTGTGAGCGACCGCAAGCCCTTCAAGTTGGAGACGGCGGCGCACGTCATCGATGTCTGTGGCCCGCATGTTTTCCGGACAGGTGCGGAGCGCAGTGAGGACCTCTGGGTCGATGGGCAGAGAATCGTTGAGCGGCATGTCAGCCTTTCTTGTTGCAGTAGCGGGTGCGGTGTGGCCCTGCGCACCTGCGTGCCGGATCAGGTGATCGACTGTCGGCCGATCCGCGCATACACGTCCGGACGCCGCGTCCGGAACACCAGGGCGAGGACGAGCCCGGCGAGGAAGACCACCCAGACGGTCACCTGCAAGGCGACTGCCGTCCCGTGGTTACCTCCGGTCAGGAGGACGAAATTGGTGAAGGCCAAGTAGAGCGCCACTCCCAGGGCAACTGTGGCCAGCGCGGGGGCGATCACGGTGTGCCAACGCGTCGAGTCATCGATCTTCCCGCGCGACCGGTGGAAGAACACGAGAACGGCCAGGCTGGTCAGGAACATGAGCACGAGGATGGGGAAGCCACCGGCCCCGGCCAGCCAGGCATACGCCGTCGCCGGGTCACTGCCGGTGAACGCGAGTACAGCGATGACGAAGATGGCGCTCACCATGAGGGAACTCATGTATGGCGACCCGTGACGCGGGTGCACTCGGCCGAGGGGCGACGGCAACGTCCGGTCGGTGCCCAAGGAGTACCCGTATCGGGCGATGATGTTCTGACACGAAAGCACCCCTGCGAACACAGAGGTCACCACCAGCACCGAGATCACATCTCCTGCCCACGTTCCTACGATCCGCCCCATGGCGTCCGAGAACATGCCCGGTGGGTTGGAGGTGGCCACCTGCGTGGCATGCGCCGTGCCGTAGGCGACCACGAGCAGCCATGTGACGACGATGTAGAAGACACCCATGGAGAGCACGGCCAGATAGGTCGCCCGAGGGATCGTCCGCCGCGGGTCCTTGGTCTCCTCACGGAAGATCGCCGTGGCCTCGAAGCCTATGAAGGTGATCACGGCGAAGAGCATGGCGACCCCCACCGCTCCTGGCCTGAAGGAGCCAAAGGCGAACGGGGTGAGCGAGCGCCCCTCCGGCCCTCCTTGGATGGCGACAGCCAGGTCGAAGATCAGGACCACCACGATCTCCAGCACCATCGCCAGCGACAGCACCTTGGCGGACAGGTCGATCCGGAAGTATCCGAAGATCCCGACGACCACGACGAGAGCCAGCGAGTATGACCACCAGGGCGACGATGGGCCGCCGAACGAGTTGACGACCATGTCGTTGGCGACGATCCCGAAGAAGAGGGAGGCGCCCACGCCGATCATGAAATACCCGAGGACAGCGAGGAGACTCGCGGCCATCCCGACCGCCCGGCCCAGACCGGCGGTGATATAGGCGTAGAACGCCCCGGGGTTGGGGAGGTACCGGCTCATCGTGGTGTAGCCGACGGAGAAGACCACCAGCACCAGGGTCGCCGCGACGAAGGCGAGCGGCGCTCCTGCGCCGGCGGAGCCGATGACCAGCGGTATCACGCCCACAACACTGGCCAGGGGAGCCGCGAAGGCCAGGACGGTGAAGGCGACCTCAATGACACCCATGCGCCCTTGGAGCTGGGGGCTCGCCTCTTGGAGGGTGCCGACCCCAGAAACTGCCTCCGTCGGCTTGAAAGCGGTTTCGTCACTCATGTCATGACCTTGTCTTGTGAGGAGAGACAGAACTGGCGGCATTTGGTGTGCCGAAGAACCCCTCTCGGTCAGCCTTTGGTGAGACGCCCCACTTCGACGGGTTGGCCTGAGAGGGCGGTAGGTGATCCGATGTCCTGCGTGGTGAGGCGGATCAGTGGCCTGTAGCAGCAGACGGCTGCGGCGAGCCCGAGAAAGGCCAGGTAGTTGCGTGGATTTCGCTCGTAGCGGGGACTGAGTCGGCGTTAGCCGGACAGCCACGGCATGGTCCGTTCGCTCACCCAGCGGCGGCGCCCTGATCATTCACTGGACTCGCTGCCTTTGCGGGTGATGCGTACTCCGCTGCGCTTCCAGCGCAGCCGTCTGCGGGGGTCGGCGCGGTCGTAGGCTTTGTCGGCGTGGCTGCGCTGGGGTTTGGAGTGATGGCCTCGGTGGGGGGCGTGTCTCGTTTGGTGAACTTCGGTCGTGGGCTTGAGCCCTTGTTCATCCTGTGGATCGAGGCTCAGCGGCGGTGAACGACAAGGAAGAGCCGCTGGAACGGAAAGAGAGTGCGACCGTCCGGCAGGGACGGGTAAGCCTCGCGCAGCCGTTCCAGGTAGGCCCTACGGAACGCACCGAACTCGGCAGAGGTCAGCCCGTCGATGACGGGCCGCAGCCCAGCGGCCTCGACCCAGGCCCACACCGGATCGGGACCGTCCAGGATGTGGAGATACTCAGTGCTCCAGATGTCCACTTCCGCGTTCGGGCCGGCCAGCAGGTCGTAGTAGCCCACCGCGTCCAACGTGTGCCGGTGGCACAGCGACCGACGCAGACCGGGGGCGCCCAGCGGCGTACCGCCCGGCCCACCGTCCTCCAGCGTTTCCGTCATCAGCCGGAACCACGGCGTGTGATGGAACACCGGCATCTGCGCCGCCAGTACGCCACGGGGAGCCAGGTCGCGGACCATGCGCAGCAGGATGTCGGCGTGGTTGGGGACCAAGTGGAACAGCGAATTGGCAAACACCAGGTCGGGAGGGCGCTGTGGGCGCCAAGAGCTGATCTCCACCCGGTGCAGATGTGCCGCGGGCGCTGCCTCGGCCGCGGTCCGCAACATCTCCGGGGAACTGTCGACGCCGTGAACCTCTGCGTCGGAGAAGCGTTCGGTCAACACACGCGTGAGCGTCCCTGGGCCGCACCCGAGGTCATACACGACCGCGGGAGGCGCGTCGAACGAAACGCGGTTCAGCAGCTCCAGCGCCGGGCGCATCCGGTGTTCCGGGAAACGCAGGTACAACTGCGGGTCCCAGCTGACTTCTGACGGCCTGTCACTGCTGTCAGTGTGTGCGGCGGTCACTTCCACTCCTTGGCTGGAGGAATGTGTATACGGCCAGGAGCCGACTGCATCGAAAATCCGAGAGAATGTGCGTCTTGACCTCCCTCACATTGCGCCGATAGGCGGTCCGGAGGCCGTGGGCTTCGGACCGATGTTCGGTTGGCCTGACGCCTCTACAACACCCACCGACTGCGCTCCAGCCTCGGCTACCTCAGCCCGGCCTGCTACGCAACAATCACGCCTCACGTGGCCTGACCACGCTCAACGACCCTGTTCGTCAGAACAGGTCAACCCCAGGTTGAGCAGCGGGAACGGAGACCGGTTGGGCGGCGGCGCCATCAGTGCCCACCTTGGCCATGGACCGGGAAACCGCAGCCCGCAGCTGTCGCTCAACGACGTCCAAGGCCGCCGGCCCGAGCTCTTTCATCGTGCACAACCGCAGCACCTGCTCCACCCCTCCGGGCAGTGTTCGGCCGGTGAGGGTGTTTCCAGACACGTAGAGGCTGGTCAGCGGTTCACTGGCGGCCTCGGCAAGGATCGAGTCGAGTGCCAGGCGTCCGAGGGCGCCTCTGGGGACGCGCCCGCATTCGCCTTCCCGCGGTCCGATGGACAGATTGAGGATGCTCAGGTCCGGGGCGAAGCAGCTGATGACCTCGGAACCCACGTCACGGCTTGCGGTCGGCTCTGTCCGCCGAGCCACGGAGAACCGCTTGTGCAGTCTCTGAGCCGTTGCGATGCAGCCGCCCAGCAATCGGCCGTAGCCCTGGGAATGCAGCCCAATCTGTCGGTGCGCAGCCCATACGGCGGCAGCCGCCGCTCCAGGGCGACCCCCTTCGAGCGTGTAGGGACCGAAAGGGATACGACTGCCGTTCCCGTGACCGAAGTACATCGACTCCCGGGCCACGAGGGAGAGGGCTCGTCTGTCGCGGAACACCAAGCCGCCTGCCGGATAGGGGCTGTGGCCGCTCTTGTGAGGGTCCACAGTGACCGAGTCGGCGAGGGGCAGCGCACGGAAAGCGGCGTGGACCTCTGGTTTCATGAGGGCGCCGTTCCCGTCCAACGGTCGGTCCTCGAAAGGAGCCATCGTGCCGTCGGGTTGCAGCCATAGGCTGCGGCAGTAACCGCCGAAGGCGGCATCGACATGGACGTAGAACGATGCGCCGAAACGCCGCTCGCAATCGGCCCGCAACCGCAGGATGGCGTCGAGGTCGTCGACTGCGCCTTCTCCGCTGCTGCCGCACATCGCCACCACGGCCAGGATCGGCCGCCCGTTCGCCAGCAGGGCGCGGACTCGCCTGCCAAGTGCCTGCACATCCACCCTGTGCGTCGGCGTCAGTTCCATCTCCTCCACATCGGCGGGGCCCAGCCCGAGCAGGTCGGCGCACTTGTCCCACGTGTAGTGCGCGCTGCGGGCGAGCAGCAGCGTGCCTGATGTGTGCGCCGCCCGCCGCTGCTCGGCGGCCAGCCGCCCCACCTCGGGGAGAAGCCCGCGCGCGGACAGGGCCTCGACGAGATCCAGCACTTGGGGCACCGGCATGTTGGCGAGCACCAATGGGGAGCGATCGGAGACGAGGTCGACTGCGCCGGGGTGGGCCGCGGCCGCGGAGGGCACGCTGCGCAGGTTGCGGGCGATCCACATGGCTTCGAAGTTGGCCGTGCTGCCTCCCGATGACAGGTGCGCCCACCCGGTGGCAGGCTGGTAGCCGATCAGGCGGCAGAGGTCTTCGGAGACCTCGTGTTCCAGCTCGGTGGTCACCGGAGCGGTCTCCGGTGTGACGTTGTTGGGGTTGTAGAGCATCGCGCAGAGGTAAGCGAGGCTTGCCGCTACGGGGATGTCCGGCGTCATGTGGGCCAGATACAACGGCGAGGGGAAGGGCGTCGCCTGGTGCGCGAGTCGCCCGGACAACTCGCGTACCAGGCCTACGACGGTATCCATCTCCTGCGCCGGCCCCGCGGTGCGATGCGCTACGGTCTCGTGCGTGGGGTCGATGAGAGCCGGTGCGGCAGCTTCCGCACACTGCGCGTGCCACCGGTAGTAGTCGTCGATGACTTGCCGCAGCAGTTTGGTGAACATGTCCCGGTTCTCCGGGTGCGGAAACAGTCCCCCGCCCGTGTGCGTGTGCCGCATTGGCCCTCCTTTCCCGCGTCGTCCCGTCAGTGCACCATATGGGCGGAGATGCGCTCGAAGAGCAGATCGATCTGGTCCCATGCCTGGGTGCAGACCTGCATGAGCCGCGGGAACTGCGCGGCAGACAGTCCCCTGAGGTAGTCACGGCCCAATTCCCGGTGATCCTCGTCCACTTCGAAATGCAGATCGAAGTAGGAGGTGCCGTCTGTGTTTTCCTCGGTGAAGGCCACGCCGGTGCGTTCGCCGAACAGCTGGCAGCACGTCTCGACGGCCATGTGAACGATGACGATCTTCGACGCCTCGTCCGATCCGTACATCTGCATCACGAACCAGTTGCCGACGGCTTCCAGAATGGGGTCGTAAACCGTTTCGCTGACGCCGTGACTTTCCTTGAGCAGGAGGTCGTGTCCGAACTCCTCTCGCAGATGGCCCGCGTACACCTCACGCAACAGTGGATCGGCGCAGGCCGCCTGCCGCGCGTAGAGCATGCGCTGGAAGTACACGGACCAGACGTAGAGAGCGGATACGAAGCGGTCGCGCATCCTGCGGTCTCGCCCGACATGGCCGCCGTCGAACAGCTCGAAGAAGTGGTGATCGCTGAATTTGCGCAGCCGCTCGGCGTTGTACTCCTCCAGCTTGGCCAGTGGCGTGGAGTCCCCGTTGAACTCGACTCGTGCCGCGTGTTCGTTCTCGTAGAGCCCGCGTCCCTCGAACTGCACCGAGAGTCCGCAGAACTCTTCACCCGGCCTGGTCACGAAGCCGTGCCGGGCGCCCGGGAGAACGGCGACGGTGTCGCCCTCGGTCAGCTCTTGCTCCCTGTCCCCGAGGAGTCGGACCGAGCCCTTGCAGACGATGATCATCGACTTGATCGGATGTTGGTGGACGTCCAGTTGCTCACCGTCGGCCAGGCGTACCCAGGAGACCGAGAGGCGGCCGGTTTCTGGGAGAAAGTTGGCCAGAAGGTCGTTCCGCCGGAAGTCCCGCTGCTCTCCGAGCTGGTGGGTGTTGCCCTCGACGATGACGGAGGAGATCTGTCGGATGTCGTTGCGTGAGACGGTCAGGACCGCGGTGTCCAACTGCTGTTCACCGATGGCGAGTTCTTCGCTCACGTGTGTTCACCTTCCTGTGAATGCGAATGGCACAGAGGGAAATCAGGGAGTGGCGCGTTGAGCGTTCGGTTGGAGAGCGGCAAGCAACTGCGCGTTCTCGGACGGGGAACCGATGGAGATCCGCAGATGGTTGTGCCAGCCTTCTGGCTCGGGTGCCACGGCGATATGGGCGTCTTGCAGTCTCGCCGTCACGGTGTCTTGGTCGGCGATCCGAATGGAAATGAATCCGGCGTCTGCAAAGACGTCGAGCACCTCAGGACAGTCCATGAGGTTTTTCGCCAACCGGTCGCGTTCTGCCACGCAGGAAGCGATCCTGGACGCGAGTTGTGCAGGGTTGGCCAATTCCGCTGTGGCAGCCTCGGCGACTAGGCTCGGGATGGGGAATGGAAGTCGAACCTTACGTACTGCGTCAAGGATGGCAGGTGCTCCGAGCAACGCTCCGAGCCGCAGATTTGCCATGCCCAAGGCCTTTGACATCGACCGCACCGAGATCAGGCTGGGGTGGGAGTCCAGCTTGTGCCGGTGTGAAGGTCGAGCGGTGAACTCGGAATAGGTCTCATCGATGATGACGAACCCGTCAAAGCGATCCAGCAAGCAGTCCAGGTCGTCGGCGTCCAGACAGGTACTGGTTGGGTTGTTGGGGTCGCAAAGGAAAATCCCTTTTACCGGAAGCGACACCAAGCGATCGATGTCCAATCGGTCGTACCGCGCCCCTCCGAGTCCCACACGATATTGTGCAACGTTGTGCAGTGTTGCGAGTCGCTCGAAGAAGCCAAAGCTCGGCCAAGTGACCGCCACGGCATCCTTCCCTGGTTCAAAAAGTGCCCGCAGTACGAGATCGAGCGCTTCCGTGGCACCCCGAGTGATCACCGCATCCGCTTCTGAGGGATGATGTCCGTTGCCTTCGGCAGTGGGGTCGCCCGTCTGTGGAAAGGAGGTCGGATCGAGAATTTCCAGTGCGTTCAGATACAAGGGAGCAAGGAAATCTGGTGAGTGCTCGGGGTAGCGGCGATACTGTCCGCCGAAAGGGTTCTCATTGAATCGAAGGTTGATGAGTCCAGAGTCTTCAGGGCGACGTCCTGAAGGGCCTGGCAATCCCAAGGGCTGAATGCATTCTCGCACTGGGTCCGATACCTTTACGGGGTCTGGAATTTAGTGGGGGGCACGCCTGCCGTCGGCTCCGCCGGGTGGTTGCACAGTGTGACCGGAGCCGCTGATTGACGCGGTTCCGGAAGCCGAGGGCGTTACGCGCTGCGAGCTTGATGAGGCGGTTTAGCCGGACGATGGCCGAGCTGGACGATGGGGAAGCAGTCGACGACACGGCCGCGTGCGGCAGGGCCCGGTGGACGGCCGGCGCGGAAAGTGGAGCGCAGGTCGATGGCGACGCGTGGCCAGGTCCTGTTTCCGCACCGGCTTGCCGCGCCGGGTCTCGTCGATCCCCGCAGGCCGGCAGCACGCTTCGGTGAACGAGCCGCGTTCGCAGGCGGGATCGGTGCAGTACCTGCGCGCCTTGCGCCACCGGATACTCACCGGGCGACCGCCGCGGGGCAGGTGCCGGGGCGAAGTGGCGTCGTAGTCCTTCAGCCGGGTGGCGACCCCGTACGAGGGGCAGGTCCCGGCCGCCGAGTCCTCGCTTGGGACGACGTACACCATCGAACCGCCCGACCTGTCGTCCTTGACCTTGATCACACTCACCCTCTCCAGCCCCGGAAGTCACGGGCATATCGCGTCCGGGGCGCCCGCACCCCCATCGGGTTCGAAGGCCCCTTTTATGAGGAGGGACTACACCGCCGTAGCTTTTGTGGGTTTCTGGTGGTAAGCGCGCGCTGCATGTAGGTAAAGGCGCAAGTCGGCCAGGCCGTCCGAGGCGGTAAGGCCCTGGAGAGCCATGAGGTTGTCCGGAGGCAGAGCAACGAGCTCGTCCAACTCTTCGTGAACTCGCCGAGCCCGCTGCTTCGAGTGCTGAGCGACCGTTTCGCTGTCGAGCCAGAAGGGGAGGGTCAGGCCGTATTCGTAGGCGGCATCCACTTCATGGGATGCGAATTCCGCGATGGCTTCCTCGACGGTCATTGTCTGGATCGGCGGGCGTTTCGGGGTGAACCAGTCGAAGTTTGGACTGGTGGTGGCCTGGTTCAGGACGGTGTCGGCGACGTGGCGGGCAATGACCGGTGAGCAGTGGAAGCCGTCCCGATAGGTTCCGGTGGCGAAGTGGAGCCCGCGGAGGCTGCTCTCACCGATCAGGGGGAAGCAGTCCAGGGACATCGGGCGCGCTCCGTGCAGCCATTGGGTGACCTGCGAAGACGCGATCTTCTGGTCGAGATGCTCGCATAGCTGGCGCAGGAACGCATGGCCGTCGCCGATCCCGGGCCCGTGTGCCGGATGGAGGGTGACCATGTTGTTGGCGCCGAGGTACTGCCTGCCTTCTCCGGCCAGGGGCACGAGGTGGAGGCCGCATGATCCGGCGCGAATGGGTGTGCGCAGTACCTCGCGGGCGCTGTGGGGGGCGGTGCGCCGGGTGAGCAGCGCCAGACCGTTGCCGTGCAGCATGGGTGGGGTCTCGCCGGGAGGCAGGACGCTGTCTGCGAGAGCGCTGCTTGCACTTCCCGCCGCGAGGACGACGGTGTCGGCGCTGAGCGTGCTGCCGTCGGCGAACCGCACGCCGGTGACTGTGTCCGTGCCGGCCAGGAGTGCCTGCACCGTGGCGGGAAGAATGTGGACGCCGTGACGGCGTGCTGCTGTCTCCAGTGCGGCGACGACGGCCCGTGCGTCGATGGCGCCTTCGCGGGGCAGGTGCACGGCGTGAGAGGGGCGTGCGTCGGGGCTGGGGTCCAGGCCCTCGATGTCCTGGGGGTCGGCCTGCTCGTGGGGCTCGTTGTACTTGATGAGCGCTGTGCGCATGGCCTGGAAGTTGTCGTGGGCGATGTGCCCCGACCTGCCGCTGAGCAGCACGAACGTGCCCCCGGTTCGCGAGGTGCGGAGCGCCGGGGCGTCGTCTGCGACGTCGTCGCAGAGTCTGTCCAGCCACGCGGGCCACTCGTCGAGCGCTTGGCGTGCGAGGGCGAATTTGGCTTCGGCAGCGGGATGTTGATGCGTGTATTTTGTCACTTCGGCGAAGCAATTCAGCATTGCGCCGGCCGCCATGGATGCTGAGAGGGTCCGTCCCGGAGGACCGATTACCGCAATTTTGGTCTCCGGAGCCCGGCGTGCGATTTCGACAGCGATCGACAGTCCGAGTACGCCGTTCCCTACGACGGCGATATCCACGCTACGTTGAGCAGCCATAAGGCATCTCCCGGAAATGGTAGAACGACAGAATCAAAATGCCCCGCAGAACACCGCAACAGTGCAAGCGTCGGACCGGTCCAGATCGCGCAACTCACTCACCGGCCCGGCCACTTGCCAGTCCGGTCGCGGCTATTTGAAAGACCAACTCGCGTCTACTCCGAAATATGATGCCAGGCTATTTCCCCGTACACTTGTCATTCAGTGCGCAATTTTCTGTCGGTACGTGCCACGTCACCGGAGTCGGTGGTGGTTCCGGTCGTCGAGGGGGCCAGCACGGTAGCCCGGTGCTCCCCGGGTGACGCGCAAAAGGCTCGGGCGGAACATGCGGCTGAACTTCGCGGCATCAACTATTCCCCTGCGCGCCGCGATCGCGCTGATCGACTGGTGACGAAATCCTGTGCCAGTCCAGCCGCCAGCAGCTCGTCGACCACCAGGAGTCGACCCGGTCGCAGTACGCCCTGGTGGACCGGGCGGTCACTCTGGGCCGGCAGGCGGACCGGGTCCTGGTGATCGACGAGGGCCTGGGTAAGTCGGGGTCGACTGCGGTTGCCCGCACCGGCTTCCAGCGTCTGGTCACCCAGATCGGGCTGGACCACGTCGGTCTCGTGCTGGGGATCGAGATGTCCCGTCCGGCCCGCTTCGGCAAGGACACGGGTATCAACTGATCGAGCTGTGCGCCCTGTCGGGTGCGGTGCGCCCGTCGCGGCGAGCCGGCCTTCCCCCCTGCCGAGCGGCTACGTCCGCCGCCCGTCGGGGAGGGTGGCCCTGGACCCGGACGAGCAGGTCCAGACCGTGATCCGCCTGGTCTTCGCGCAGTTCGACCGGCTCGGCACGTTGCACGGTGTGCTGCGCTGTCTCGTCGACCATGACATCCAGTTGGGCATCCGCCTGCGGGAGGGGCGGCCGGACAAGGGCACCCTGGAATGGCGAAGGCCGAACCGGATGACGCTGCGGACCCTGCTGCGCAAACCCGCCTATGCCGGTATCCATGCCTACGGGCGGCGCCGGGTCGACCCGCGCCGCCAGGACCGGCCCAGCCGAACACCGGTCGGGTCGTCTGCTCCCTGGACGGATGGCATGTGATGATCCCGAATGTCCTGCCCGCCTACATCACCGTGGCCCAGTTCGAGGCGAACGAGGCGAAGCTGGCTGCAACCGTGCCGTCGCCGAAGCCATGGGCACGGCGCGGGGCGGCCCCGCGCTCGCGGCCGGGCTGGTGCACTGCTACGGCGCGCAGAGGAGCTGTCATCTGCTCAACTCCGCCTGCGTGGACGCCTTCATCGGAGCAGCAGGCCCTCGTGGGACTGACGCCCGCCGCTGTCGAGGTGTGCCTGCGCGCGGCCCGCCAGGTCCTGGGCGAGCGGGCCGAGCGGGCCGAGCGGGAACGACTGTGGTCGCAGCGGTTGGAGTGCGCCGCGCGGGACGCCGACCGGGTCCGCCGCGGCCATCACCTCGCCGAACCGGAGAACCGCCTGGTCGTACGCCATCTGGAGAAGGAGTGGGAGACGCACTGGCCGTCCAGCAGCGGTTCCGCGAGGACTACGAACGCTTCACCCACAACGGCACGCACATCCTCACTTCGGCCGAGCGGGAGTTGCATCACGGCGCTCGCCGTCGACATTTAGGGTTTGTGGGGTGCGCACAGCGCCACGGCAGCGGACCGCGAGGAGATCGTTCGCGCGGTCGTCGACAAGGTCGTCATCACGTGCTCGGCACCAGCGAGTGGGTGGACGTCACGATCCTCCGGGCCGACGGAACTACCACGTCCAACCAACTCGACCGCCCAGTCCAGCGGTTGGAACAGTTCAGCTACTACCCGCAGCTGGAGGATCGGACTGGACTAGGCGCCCGATCACCCAGTCGTCAAATGAGCACAAGGCGGACGCTGTCCGGACCACCTGGTAGCGCGGCTTCCGTATCAGGGAGTCGTACTCGCCCGTCATACCCCTCATCGCGCAGTGCACGAGCACACCTGACGCCGGCGACGGAAGCGCCGACGATCAATCCCCCCCTCGGTCTCATGCTTCGAGTCGCAGAGCAGCGACCGGGCAACTTCGAACCGCTTCCTGGACCCGCGATTCATCATCAGTGCTGACCTGCGGCCCCAGTACCGCCAGCTCACCTTCATCATCAAGCTCGAAGTAAGCCGGTGCCGCAACTTCGCACATGCCGTGTCCTTCGCATTTGACACGGTCCAGTACGACCCGCTTCATTCGGCCACCTGCCCAGCGTTGGTGCCGGTCACTGCGGGCATTTCCCCCACAAGTTGGGCCCATACTTCCCTCGGGCGCCTCAGAAGCAGCCCGTCGCACTTCTCCCACGTCGCTCGGCGGCCGGCAGCCATACGCGGATAATGATCCATGAGGGTGTCGATCGCCATATACGCCTCCATGCGGGCCAGCGGTGCCCCGAGGCAACTGTGAATACCGCGTCCAAAGGCAATATGTTGCGCGGAAACCTGTCGGGTGATATCGAACTGACGAGCTGTCGATCCCCAGGCAGCCTCGTCGTGATTGGCTGATTGGATGCTGAGGTAAGCCTTGTGACCCGCGGCCACAGGACAATCGCCGACGACGGTGTCGCGTACTACGGATCGCGTCATGAACTGCGCCGGCGAGTCGAACCGTAGAGACTCTTCGATTGCGCCTTTGAGTAGCGATCGGTCGGCAACGACGCGCGCCCAGTCACCATGCTCCAAGAGTCGGTAGATGCAATTCGCAATCAACGCACGGGTTGTGTCCGTCGCAGCCGCGAAGAGCTGCCTCAAATGCATGACGACCTCAAGGTCCTCCATCTCGCGCTCGCCCGGAGCAGCGAAACATAGATTGTCAAGGACGTCGTCCCGGCGGTGCTCGGGATGTTCGCGCCGATCGCGCACCACCTGACTCATGAGTTCTATCAGTCTGTCGTATTCCGGCATAGCCGTCTCGGGCGCAGGGACCGCCTCGACCAGTGCGTCCGCCAGGACCTCGACCTCGGACCAGTACTCCTCGGGAAGGCCGATCATGGAGTACGTCACGGCCGACGGGATGTGCGATATGTAGTCCTTGTGGAGTTCCACTTCGCCGGAGGACGGCAGCCCGTCCAGCGCCCTCGCTATGACTCGGGCGACGTGCGGACCGAGCGATCGCAGCTTCTTGGGAGCCATGCTCCGAAGAAGCCTCGACCGCAGTTCCGTGTGCGCCGGCGGGTCGAGGTTTGTAATACCAGGAATTAGATGATTCCGGTCTTCGTGGCCAATCGTGAAGTTCCCCCTGTTCGAAAAAGCCGCACTATCCCCGAACACCGCACGGACATCCGCATCAGAGGTCACGACAAACAGGACATCACTGACTTGGCTAACGGGGCACTCGCGGCGCGCGGCTTCGAGAGCGTCGTCGGGATCGGCCACGTGACCCGCATCGTGCGGGGTGAACGGAGTCGCGTTCATACCCGCAACTCCTCGATGTCCTGGGGGTCGGCCTGCTCGTGGGGCTCGTTGTACTTGATGAGCGCTGTGCGCATGGCCTGGAAGTTGTCCTCGGCGATGTTCCCCGACCTGCCGCTGAGCAGCACGAACGTGCCCCCTGTTCGCGAGGTGCGCGGCGCCGCGGCGTCGTCCGCGACGTCGTCGCAGAGTCTGTCCAGCCACGCGGGCCACTCGTCAATTTTGGTCTCCGGAGCCCGGCGTACGATTTCGACAGCGATCGACAGCCCGCGTACACCGTTCCCTACGACGGCGATATCCACGCTACGTTGAGCGGCCATAAGGCATCTCCCGGAAATGGTAGAACGACAGAATCAAAATGCCCCGCAGAACACCACAACAGTGCAAAAGCCGGACCGGTCCAGATCGCGCAACTCACTCACCGGCCCGGCCATTTGCCAGTCCGGTCGCGGCTATTTGAAAGACCAACTCGCGTCTACTCCGAAATATGATGCCAGGCCATTTCTCCGCACACTTGTCATCCAGTGCGCAATTTTCTGTCGATACGTGCCACGTCACCGGAGTCGGCGCCCTTGTCGCCCAGAAGTGCATCGGGCACCTGTCTGGACGGCCGGCCCGGCTTACCGGCGACGGGCGGAATGCCGTCCAACAGGGCCAGGGCCAAGGTCTGGGTGACGTCGTTGACGTTGGCCGCAGTGGTGATGACCCTGAACGTGGTGCCCTTCCCGTCGCAGATCAGGCGGTGGGTACTGCCCGTCTTCCGGCGGGCGACCGGCGATAAGCCGGTGGCTTCGCCCCCCCCTTTTCGCGCGGATGTGTGTCAACGGCCCCTTACCTTGATCACGGGTCGGGCCAGGCCCTCGTAGGGTCGGCCCGTCACTGCCATCACAAAAGTGCGCCCGGCACAGCCTCGCAGCCACGCTCGCCTTTGGGCCGGGGTGTGGGGTAAGACGTTCGGCCGGTCGTCGGCGTCGGTGAATCCGAGGTCGGCCGTCGACCCGGTCACGGTGCCATTCTCGGTCACGGGGGGGGCAGCGCCCGCCGGGAAGTACAGGTTGGGTAACGGGCCGCGTACACGTCCGAGTTCGTGGCGTCGCAACCCACGTGCAGTCGCCCCCCTTGTGGGACCACCTCGTTCAGAGCGCGCGGACCGATGACGAGGCCGGCGGGATGGAGTGGCCCGCGTAGGTGTGGCCGCCGGAGCGGGGCGCGAACGGCACATGGAGTTGGAGTTTGGCGCACCACCGGATCGCGGCGGCCGCATCACCTCGGCGGAAGCGGGGCGGGCGGCGGCCCGACCGGCGGCCGGCCCGATCATCAGGCTTGCCGAGGCAGTGACGGCGGCTCCACTACGCCGTAGTTCTCGTCGGCCGGTCTTCACAGGCAACCCCTTCGTGGTCGCCCGGCACCGGACAGCGAATCCGACCACCAGCGGTCAAGGCCCTGTCGGCGGGCCCGACCCACGATGAGAGCGCACCCCGGCACCCCGGCACCCACCGACCGTGGCACCCACCGACCGTGCCCCCCGGACGCACGCGCCATTCACCCGAACGGAACGGGGCACCTCGCGGGCGACGCGGGCACCCTCACCCACTGTGAACCTTCGACAGCGCACCGTGCCAGCTGCGGTCCTACGGTGGCTCGCGGGGGCACACCCGCCCGAAAGGTTCCCGATGGACCCACAGCAGATAGTCCAGGTGAAGATCCATCCCGCGATCGGGATAGCCCGCGTCGGCAACAGCCCGATGCCGCCCTTCGTCGGCCCCGAGTCACCGGACGCGCCACCGGAGGAGCTGAGTACGTACAAGGACGTCCACGGGATGATCGTCCGACAGGCCGCCCGATTCCGGCTGTACGGCTACAACAGCGCGGGGGAAGTCGTCCGGGAGCTGAAGATCACCGACGACGACGTCAAGGAGATCGCGTGGTCGGTGCAGGTGGCCAACAAGAAGGCCGCCTGGTACCAGTTCCACATCCCGCTCGACATCCCGGAGGCCGCGCACCTGCCGCAGGCGAGCAGGGCGCGACGGAACCCGGGCAAGCCACGCGCGGACCTGATCATCAGCCCCACGCGGCGGACCCTGAGCGTGTCCGAGCACGGGACGACACCGAGCGCGAGCTTCGACGACGGGAAGATCATGGGCCGGACGGTCCCGCTCGGCGAAATGAGTGTCGAGGAGAACGGCCGACTGCTGGTCTCCGGAGCGGACGGGACCTCCGGGACATGGATGCACCCGGAGCCGCCGATCACAGGCGTCGCCAACAACGATGGCTGGTTCGACAACGTCTGCGACGGCCCCGTGACCGCCGAGGTCACCCTCAACGGCAAGAAGGTCACCGCGGCCCCGGCCTGGGTCGTGGTCGGGCCACCGCACTACGCGCCGGGAGTGAAGACCGTGCGGACCCTGTACGACCTGCTGGAGGACGTGTTCTACAAGGAGCGCTCACTGCCGGTGCGACCGCAGGTGTCCTACGACGACGACATCGAGCCGATCCTCGCGCGCTTCTGCCAACTGCAGTGGGTCAACCAAGGGTTCGCCACCCAGTTCGGTTGGAAGGGCCCCCATCACTTCCTGGACCCGGAAATGCGCCGACGGCTTCGCGATCCGGGAGAGTCCAGCCGCGAACTGCGCCGCCAGATCTACGTCCAGATGCGGGACTACGACCGGGACGGGACCTCCCCGCTGCCCTGGCCATGGCTGTACGGCGACGCCATGTCCGGCCGACGGCCGACCTCCGAGCGGCAGCACATCATGCTCTCCACACTCCAGGACGCGAAGCTGGCGCAGTGGGCCGACGGCCGGTTCACGCCCGGCCCGCTGCGCCCGCACCACACGGACGTGGACGACGCTCCCGTCGCCTCGCAGCCGAAGTTGCTGGAGCGGGGCGCGCTGGAGAACTGCGCCGCCGACGCCTTCCACCCGGGCTGCGAGGTCACCTGGCCCATGCGGCACAAGACGATGTACTCCGAGCCCTTCCGCATCCTGCACCGCACCACGCAGGAACGGGACTACGGCGACCACCTGGAGGACAAGGACGTATTCAGCAAGGACGGCCCGCTGCACGCGCAGGGGCCGGGCGACCTCACCCGCTGGATGGCCGCGCCCTGGCAGTGCGACACGGCCAGCTGCCGCTCCGGCTACCAGTCGGTCAACGGCCTCGGTCCGCGCTACAGCCCGTATCTGCCCACGTTCTGGCCCGCCCAGATGCCCAACCAGGTACTCAAGGCAGCTGACTTCGACATCGTCAACGACACGGGCCAGAGCGACGAGACGCGCCGGCAGGCGTTCGAGCGCCGGGCGGTGTGGCTGCGCGGGCTGCGCGGCGGCACCTACGACCAGCAGCGCCGGCAGATGATCGACGACTGGTACAAGTTCGGCATCGTCCACGAGCGCGCCTACACCGGCGGCGACGGGAAGTTCCCCGACCGTATCCAGGTGGAGTCGCCGCCCGGAGCGCCGCTGGACGAGGCGCCCGACCACGCCAACCTCGTCAACATCCAGGTGCCGCAAGCCGGCCCGCCGCTGCTCGCCGCAGCCGCCGGCACCTGGGCCGGTACCGTGCCTGCCGAGCAGGTGGAGGAGGCGCTGGTGAGCCAGGCCATCAGCGAGGCCGTACGGGCGACCGGCTACGACGAGGCGGCTATCACCGCCGGTTATCTGGAGAAACTCGACCCGCTCCACGACGCCTTGTGACCGCGGAGCCTCCCCGGGCCGCCCGTGGCCGCGACGGTTACGACGTCGTGGTCGCGGGCGGCGGCCCCGCCGGTTGCGCCGCCGCGCTCACCCTCGCACGGGCGGGCCGCACGGTGCTGCTGGCCGAGGCGGGAGTCGGCCCGGCCAAGCCCGGCGAGGCGCTGGTGTCCGTGGCCCGTCTGCTGCTCGCCGACCTCGGTGTCGCCGACGCGGTGCTGGGCAGCGGCCACGCACCCTGCTACGGCAACCTCTCCGCCTGGGGCTCGGCCGAACTGCACACCGTGGACAGCCTCCGCGACCCCTACGGCCACGGCTGGCACCTGGACCGGCAACTGTTCGACCGCCGGCTGCGCGCGGCCGCCCGCGCGGCCGGGGCCGACGTCGCCGAGCGCACCGCGGTACGCCGCCCCGACCGTCGGCCGGACGGCAGTTGGCACATCTCCCTGCGCGACCGCGACAGCGGAGGCGAACGGACAGTGGCCTGCCGTTGGGTGGTGGACGCCACCGGGCGCAAGGCCGCCATCGCCGTACCCGCCGGAGCCCGCCGTCGCACCTGCGACCGGCTGACCGCCCATCACCTCACTCTGGCTCCCGCCCTCCATGCCCAGGACCGGTCGGCGGACGGCCGCACGCTGGTCGAGTCCGACCAGGACGGCTGGTGGTACACAGCCCTGCTGCCCTCCCGGCAGCGTCTGGTCGCCTACTTCACCGACGCAGACCTGCCGGCAGCCGCTCCGCGCACGGCAGCGGATTTCCGTCGTCGGCTGCTGGCCACCCGTCATGTGTCCGTACGGGCCCTGCCCCACGGGCTCACCGCCCTGGAACGCCCGCGGCGTGCCCCCGCGTGCGGCGCCCATCTCGACCATGTGTACGGGGACGGCTGGGCGGCGGCCGGTGACGCGGCGGTCGCTTTCGACCCGTTGTCCTCACAGGGCATCCTCACCGCCCTCTACACCGGGCTGAGCGCCGGCCAAGCCGTCGACGCGCGCCTGCGCGGCGACATGACGGCCCTGGACACCTACGCGTCCAAGGTCACCACCGCCCGCACCGCCTACGAGCAGGGGCATCGCGCCGTCCACGCCCAGGAGGCCCGCTGGGCCGACCACCCGTTCTGGGCCCGGCGACACCCCCGGCCCACACCCACGAAAGGCGCCACGACACCATGACCACCACACCCGAGCCGGCCCACGACCACCAGCATCCCGGGCAGCACCAGCGCTTCCACCGCTTTCTGATCCTGGACCACGAAAAGCTGTTTCTCCTACCACCTGGGCCTGTACAACCCGAAGAAGGGCCACGACCGCCAGGCGGTCGGTCCTCACTCTGGGCACTGCGAACTCCCCGAACTCCGGACGGGCAAACACTTCCCCGTCTTCTTGGAACGGGGCGCGGTCGCCGCCGAGGGCAACCGCGACGTCCAGCCCGTGCAGGATCTGCCGGCGCTGACCATGGTCCGCTGTCGGGGGGGGGAGCCGCAGAGGAGGTGCTCTCCTTCCGCAATCTCGCCCCCAAGCTGCCCTACCCCGCCAAGCTCACCTACGTTTCTTCGGGCGCGACAGCGAGATCCACCTCGCCCACCACCTCGCCGAGGCACCCAATTGGGACGAGGCCATCACCGTCACCACCACGCAACCCGTCGACGAGACGATCCTGCGCCAGGTGTCGGCCCTCGTCATCGACAGCGAGAAGGGGCCGCTGCTCGTCGAGTTCCCCCCGGTCGCAGGGGGCACACAGAGTGCCTGGACCGTCTCTTCGACTGCGTCGAACAGTCGTCGGAGCCGCCCGGGCAGCGCGCGGTACAGACTGACCTCGGCCCGCCGGACCCATTCCCGCTGAAGCCCGCCATCGTAAGCACCGGGGTCCGCAGCGGCCTCGCCGCTCTCCTGCTGCTGGTGGGCCGCCGACAACGGTCCGTGCCCTGACTCGTGGCTGCCGGGCGGATGACGCCTTCCTTCCGCCGTGGCGTGTGGGGCTTGGCCGCCCAGTGTCACCGGGGGTACATCCTCGACAGCTCGGGGCACCTGCTGCTGGACGAGGCACGCGATGAAATCGTCACGCTGGTGGAGCGAGCCCTGACCGGGTCCGGCGACACCGCATGGGTTGCGTATGTTTCCGTTCGATGACCTGGCGCGCGGGGGCGGAACCGCCGCAGCCTGCCCAAGCTCCTGGCCCGCCGGCGAACCTTGGTCTACGAGCTCGGCGGCAGGTTCCACACCATGATCGGCGACGACACCGCCGGGACGGTTCTGGACTTCGACCGGCCGGTCGACGCCAGCCAGATCACCATCCACGCCACCCGGCGCAGCCGCCGAAGGAGCTGATCTCCCGAGGCGTGGGAGAGAGGTAGGTCATCGAAGGCTCCCGGAGATGACCTCGACGTCTATGCGGTGACCCACTGCGACGCCAGGCACGGCGGGCTCCTGCACCGCTGTACGCCCCGTCCCCGAACCCCCTGGTTTCGACGGCTCCGGCGGCTCCGGCTCGGCCGTCGGCTCGTCCCGGTCCTGTGGACGCCCGGCATGCCGAGCCGGTGAGCGGGCCCTCCTTGTGGGCCGAGACGTCAGACGGCGATGGTGGTGCCGTCGAACCGGCTGAGGGTGAACACCGCGTCCTCCAGGGTGACTTCCTTCGCCTCGCGCAGCACGCCGATGGCGATCTCCTCACCCAGCCGCACCGCCTCCGTGAAGTCGGTGCGCCAGTGCACGCCGGCCATGTTGCGGCCGGTGGCGATGTTCGCGGCGACCTTGTTCAGCTCACCGCCGACGGTGAGCCGCCCGGCGTCCAGGCCCGTGTAAGGCTCCAGGGCGGTGCCGTCGGTGGTGGGCACGACCGGGTCGGGCAGGAGGTGCGACTCGTCGAACCACGCCTTGAGGATCGTCACACACGCACCGGCGACCGTGGCGTGTCCGGAGCCGTAGGAGGGGTGGGTCGGGCTGCCCTCGGGGAACGCCTGCGGCAGCAGGTAGCTGCCGTACTTGTCGAACACCCGCTTGACCGCGACGGAGTCCAGCACCTCGCCATCGATCGGGTACTCGCGCTGCCCGCGCAGCTGCTGGTGGACCCGGCCGCCGAACTCCTCCGGCCGCAGCCGCCGGTGCACGTACCACTTCTGGAACCACACCGCCTTCAGGGCACGCGTGGCCACCTCAGTCACCAGAGAGAGGATGTGCGGGCCGCCGTACGTACCGAAGCCGATCTGGTTGCGCGAGAAGTTGTACGGGTTGCCCGGGTCCACCGGCGCGTTCAGGCCGAGCAGGATGAGGGCCGCGTTGAGGTACGCCTCGTACAGGGCGTCGAAGTGGACATAATGTGCCAGGTCACGCGGCGTCTGGATGTAGCGCCGGGCGGCGAAGTCCCGCTCGTCCGGCTCGGGTTCGGACCCGTTCTGCACCTCCAGCCAGTCGCCCCAGGTGGTCAGGTGGTCCACCGGGCGGACCAGGGTGTCCTGCCGCTGCGGGATCAGCAGGGTGCCGTACGGGATGTCCTTGAGCAGGAACTGTGAGACGTACGGCCCCGCCAAGTCGCCGCGGGTGCCGCCCCGGAAGATGGTCTGCGGGGTGACCTGGCCGTTCTGCTTGGGCGCCCGGAAGTCGGACAGGCCGCTGAGTTCGGTGGCCGCCTCGGCGACCAGCTCGCTGTCGCCGAACCGTGTGAACAGCACGTCGCGGCACAGGGCCATCCAGTACAGCTCGACCGCCTCGGCGGAGTTCTGCGCGCTGTCGATGCGCGGTGCCGGCGCGATGGTCAGCGCCTGGGCGTCCGGGCCCTGAAGGTCGAAGGAGGCGCCGGCCTGCGGGTTGACCAGCTTGCGGGTGTCCCCGAGCGGGATTCGCTCGAAGTCCTCATAGCTGCCGGTCGCCAGCGCGCGGCGCAGGAGGTGGTAGGCGGCCGGGTCGACCTCGCCGAACTTGTTGTGCGGCAGGGCCTTGGAGTAGTTGGCCACGAACGGGTGGTCCGTCTCCTCCCCGTTGGCTGCCTGCACCGGAATGTCGCGCTCGAACTCGACCTCGGCGGCGCGGACCCGTGCCTGGCGCGCGGCAAATCGACGATCGCTCATGTGAATCCCCCGTGTTTCTCGTGAGAGGCGCTCAGCGCGCCACACCCATGAGACGGCTGGGACCGCAGGATTGTTCCGGAGAAATCGAGCAATCAAGAAAATCTGCACATTTATGAGTTCGGATTCCGAATCAACTCAGAATGGAAGATTCCGTTCCGGGGAAAAGCCCTGTCGCCCCGCTGCGCGGTCAGAGGCGGGCGAGTTCGGCGGCGCCGAATGAGACGTCGAAACGATCGCACCAGATAGTCACGCTGCTGTAGCTCGACCAATCCACGTCACTGGGCAGCGCGTAGTTCTGGCTTCCCTTGTTGCCTTTGAGCTTGCCGAGGCTGACGTACTCTCCGTCGTCGAAGACGTGCCACCCGGCCTTCCCTTGCTTCACCGGCGCGTCGGTCAGCCAGACACGAAGGTCCGGTCCGTTGCTGGTGTCGAGGTTCTCCAGCCGGACGACGTGGGAGCCGTCGGACAGCCGTACGAGCTTCGCTGTACCCGATGTCGCGTGCTCGTGGCTGATCAGGTCACCGCTCGCCAGCGTCTGCGGACCACTGGTGGTCGATGAGGGCTGCTCGGAGGGCTCTTCCGACGGCGCCCCGGCAGGAGGCGCGGAGGTCTCGACGGCGCCAGGCAGGGCTTCTTCGACGGTCTCGTCCTGCCACAGCTTCCACGGCTGGAACCAGTACGAACCGAAGCCGGCTCCGGCAGCCGCCACCATCAGCATCACGATGACCAACGGCCTGCTCAGTACCTTTCGCACGCGCCCGTCCCCCGCCTCTCGCCTTGGAAGTTGCCTGTCGCTCCTCATTCAACAGAAGCCGGTGGCCGTCCCGTACCTCGGAGGTGATGACGGAATTCTTACGCCGAACTCTCGGGCCCGGGTGGGAGCCCGGCGCCGAGCGCGGGGCTGGAGCCGTCCGCCATGAGATCCGGACCTCGGGCCCGGCCTCAGCGGTGCTCGCGCGTACTGCCCTTGAGCGTTGAGCAGACTGGAGCAGTTGTGCGGGCGCTCTATGACCTTCGCGAGTCGCTGCGCACAGACGGCTTCCGCCGGACGACCAACACCTGGACGGTGCAGGACGCCGCGTCCGGCGCCGTCACGTAACGTTTCCGCCCTGGAGTGCGGCCTCGCCGCCACGACGGGCGCCACCGGGGACACCGTGCTCCATCTCTCGCCGCTCCACGGTGACGTCGCACCGCAACTGCCCCTCGACAGCTCCGTGGTTGAAGTGCAAGGCCAAGTGCCAGCCGTCCGCGTGGGGATCGCACTGCACTGGATATGTGTGGGGTGCGGGATCGGGCAACAGCGAGAAGAGCGCTGCCACGGCGGCGAAGCGCGACGCGACGCACCAGGCTGCTCCCTGAGGCTGCGGTGCCCGGCGCTGCAGAGCGTATGACTGCACCAAAAGGGCTCCGCCAGTGGTGGGACGGCAATGACAGCCCGCGCAACATGCACCGGCGCAAGGACCATCGGCGGCCTCTGCGGCCGCAGCCCCTGACGCACCGGGCTGACAGACTCCCTTGTTGTGTCCAGCCCACAACCGGCCGGGCCGTTCGGGCGAACATCCCGAGCGGCACGGCGCCCTACGCTCCGCTCTCAGAGACGAGGACAACTCCCCATGTCCGGCCCCACCGAAGATCCCTCGGAGCAGCCCCACCTCTGGCAAGTGAACATCGCATTCCTCGCACACCGGCCCAGCACGAAGAGCTGCTGGACCGCCTGTCCGACGTGCTGTGTCCCGACCCGAACCACGAAGGGCCCTGCCCCATCCCCTGGGGCATGCACAGCATCGACGGGAACTCCCTGTCCTGTCGGCAGCGCGAGGCACTACTGACGGAAATCAAGGGGACCAACCGGAATCCGGAAGAGAGCGAAGGGTCAGCGGAGACCGGAGGGCCCTGGCGACCTGCCTGAACAACCGGACAGCCCGTCGCCGTCGTTCGCCCATCTCCTGCTCAAGCAGGACGACGTGGTGGACGCCGAGGCGTTCGAGTATCTGGCCATGCCGGCAGATGGTGTCATTGGCCCAGATGTTGGGCACCTCGACCTCCAGCCGGTTGGAACTGACCAGGTTGGACGCCTCGACGTCGGTGCCGATGGTGACGACAGCGCTGCTGAACTCGTGCACTCGATGAGGGCTGAGGAACAGCTGCGCGCCGATCTCGGGGTTGGTCAGTCCGTCACCGGCGAGACGAGCGATCTGCGCCTCCTTGGCGGTGAGCGCCGTCGGCGTGGCGATCCTGCGCCTGGCCAACGTCTCTCCGGTGGCCTGCGCTGGCGGTGGCCTGCGACTCGCGGCCGGCGCGTTCGGCGAACGCGCCGGCGCCGAACCGGGTGAATACCCCGTGGGCGGTCCGTAGCCGCGTACGGGCGTCGACGCGGCGGCTCTCCCGACGCAGCCATTCCCCATAGAGCAGATGGGCCCGGGCCAGCTCCATGCGAATCCGGGTACCTTCGAGTTGCTCGATAGCCTCGCGGTAGAGCCGCTCGGCTGAGTCGCCTTCGCTGAGGAGCGCGTGCGAGCGCGCCCGGATACCCAGTGCCTAATCCGTGCCGACGGCGTCGGTCACCTCGGTCAATCTGCCGAAGGCAGCGACGGCCGTGCCACGGTCACCACTACACGCCCCCGCCTCCACCAACTGGGTCAGTCCCCTGTTGGCCGCGGCCAGTTCATGTGTACTCGCCTGCCCGACTGGTCGGCGCGAACGCCTGTCGATACTTGCCCAGGCCGTTGTAGAGCACCCCTCCGGCCCACTGTGCGACGGTCACACCGATGCCTTCGCCGCAGATCATGGCGTCTTCCATGCCGGCCCGGATCAGTGCCTCGGCTTCGAGCTCGCCACCTTGGCAACTCGCTCTGCGCACCGAGAGTGCCGGCGGTCTGCGCATGGCGCGCTGCGAGCGCCGACCAGCTTGCGTCATCCCGCATGTCGGCCGTCACAGCGGATGCGAGCCAGGACCAACGCAGTTCCTCCTCCGAATCCGTGTCCCGACGGACAGCGCTCAGAGCCTTTCGCGAGGCGGCGACCGAGCCGCGACACCCCTCGGCGAACCGGAGGACCAAGGCTTCCAGGAGCAGGTCCACAGTGTGCGGCGGCTGAGCGGCTGGTGAGATCTCGTCAGGTACTCGAAACCCTCGCCTTTGGGCGAGGTTGATGAAGAGGTCATCGAAGTGGGCCGCGTCCTCCTCCAGCGGCCCTGGCCCGGGCGGAGTCGGACGATGGGCAGTCGTCGGCCCTCAGTACGGCAGTTGACTTCTACCACCGCCTACGGCCAACCATCCCCTGCCGTCAGCCCACGCCTGCCGGATTCAACGAACTACCGATAGTCCCCGCATCGGCCCTTGTCAGTGGCGGTGTCTACTGTGTTCGTCAGGTTCGGGCAGAGCGGGTGGTGGCCGTATGGGTGGGGATCAGGGGCCGGAGACGGTCGTCGAGGTGGCGTACGCGCTGGCGTGGGATCTGGAGGGGTGCGCGCTGTGGCGGCCCGTGACCGCCGAGGCGGCGCGGGAGCGGGATGCCGCGGGGCTTCCGTATGTCGTGGTGTACCGGCTCCCGGGGCGGAAGGTTCCACTGGAGGTCCGGCTGGTTTCCTGGCGGGACCACTACGTCGGTCTGTGGGCCTACGACGACCAGGGCCGCCGCACCGACGAGCTGGACCTGCGGCTGCTGGACGATCCGAGCCGGCTGCTCAGACGACGTACCCGTACGTGGCAGTACACCGGGCCGGAGATGGCGGAGTTCGACAACGAGTGCCCCCGCTCGGTGATGGAGCTGTTCCCTGACGGCAGGGGATCGATCACGCAGGAGCCTCAAGGCGAGCGTGGGCGGACACTCGTCACGGTGCCCGACGCCGATGTACGGCGTTGGCAGGTCCGCCCCGGGTTCGAGGACTGGCCGGTGGTCGCCGCCCGCCGGCGGGGGCTGCCGGGGCCGGTGGTGCTCCAGGCGGCGGCGCTGGGCTCAGAGGCGACGGAGGCATCCGACGACGCGTCCGAGGCCCCCGCCACCTGCTGGCGACCGCCCCGCCCCGCGCAGCCCGGGCCGCTCGACGCGCTGTTCCGGCCCGGGACGCGTGTGACCGACGGGTATCACCCCGAGATGACCGTCGTGGAGCCGCGCCGGACCGGGACCCTGCGCGTGCCGAGCGGACTGCTGGCCGTCTCCGGGCCGGACAACCTCTCCGACGATGGGCCCGCCATCACGGTCCCTGTCCCGCCGGGCGAGTACGTACTCGAAGAAGCACAAGTCCGTGTCGGCTACGACTGTGAGTGGAGCCAGGGCTGGGTGACCCGCACCGACACAACAGCGGTCCGGCTGCGTATCAGCGAGATGCCCGTCATGGCGTGGGAGATGGGTCTCGGGCCGGAGGACGACCCCAGGCTGCTCGGGGAGGGCGAGATATTCGGCTTCGACACCGACGGTGCGACCGGATGCTTCGCCGATGCCGGGGCCTGGCAGTCGCTCCACCGGCTCTTCGAGCGACACCTTGTCCAGGGGGAGCCGGGTGTCGGGGAGGACATACCCGACTCCATGTACCTCCTGCGTACTCGGGACGAGGCATCCGGCGGCGAACTCGTCGCCTTCGCGACGACCGGCGACGGTACCTACCCCGTGTGGGTGGGGCGCTCCGCGGACGGGGATGTGGCCGAGGTGGTGGTGCTGGTGGAGGGGCTGCCCACAGTGCTCCAGGACGGCAATGCCGACAGGGTGGAGGCGGCTCCGGCTTGAGCCCGGGTGTGATGCTGGTGACGACGTGCGGGCAGGCAACAGATGTCCTGAGCGCTGGTCCACGCGCTCGCACCCGCCTCCGGTTCGACGTGCGTTGGTAACGACGTCGCCGGAGAGGGCCACCTCATGAAGCGGCACACCGGTCACCTTCCGACGTGCGTCGCTCTCCTTCCAGAACCTGTGCATCAGCACCGCTGCGGGCACCAGGAAGACTGCGCGGTGAAGAGGATGCGCCCGATCAGTACCAGGACGTCCATGACGATCTCCAGGCAGGATGCCTGCGAGGCAGAGAGCAACTGTCCATGAGGAACGCTACTCGTCCCACCCCCGCCGGATGATCCACCGCAGGGTGTCAGCGCCCCGGTCGGAGCCGCCTCACTCCTCCCCAGCCGCCTCAGGCAGACCGGCCGCCGCCAGGTGGGAGAACCCGACATGTCCCGCCGCGCGGCTGCGGGCCGTGTCCGGATCTTGAGCGGCAACGCGAGAGTGCCCTCTGACCTGGGACGATAGGGCTTGTCCAAGGCCTCTGTCTTCTCGCAGAGGAAGACACGTTCTGCGTGAAAACCACCGCGTCACGTCCCCGAGTTGTCGTCACGGCCGACGGGGGGCTTCCGCCATGCCGGTTCCCGTCTGCTGGCCGATCCGGCCGGTGCCACCAGACTGAGACCGGCACCTTCACCGAATCTCTGCGCTTCGGGGATGCACCGCTGCAGGGGGCGTGGTGGGGAGGCGAACAGGCTGCGATTCTCGCCGCCCGTTGGCCTCATCCCTGGTGGATGAGCACGGGGCCGCCGAGTGCGCGCATGTCGTAGGGGTAGAGCCAGGGGCCCCAGGAGCCGGCGTCGAGCGCGTCGATCGCGAGCAGCGCGTCGGATGAGTTCTTGCAGCGGGGGTTCCGCACGGCGAAGGCCGTGATGCGGGCGCGCAAGGTGGGCAGCCAGGCGGCGACGAGCCGTGGGTCGCCGTCGTACCACCAGGTGAACTTCAGCTCGTCCCAGAGGAGTTCGGTGGCCCAGCCGAAGGCGAGGCGGACCACGCCGGCGTCCGCTTCGGGACCGGTGAACCGGGCGATATGGTCCAGCCACGGCTCCAGGCCACCCGTCGCATGAGCGATCCCCTCGATCAGACCGGTGATCTCCCAGTACGGCCGGCCGTCGGTCACAGCGATGTGCAGCAGCGCCCGCAGGGCCCGCTCGACCGCGGCGCGCTCGGCCACGGGCCAGTCCGCGAGCCGGGCACCATGGCGACCGAGGCGCCCCATCTCGTCCGACGGGTTGGTGCCGTCCCCGTCCGGACCCCAGCGGCGCAGCACACGGGGGATGAAGCGGCGCCAGAGGACGGGGTATTGGTCCTCGTCCCAATGGCTGGCGACTTCACGTATGAAGTGCGCAAGGAGATCATCCGGCACATCGGCAGGGTCACCGCCGAGAACGCGCAGCTCCGATTCGGGAGTGCAGTACGTGCACCCGCCGACCGGACGGTCGAGCGTAGGTGGCGATGCGAAGATCTCGTCCACCTCGGCGAGCGCGTCGCGCCACATCGTGTACGGGTCGGGTGCGAGGGCTTCGGACATGCCGGGACCTACTGGGGGACTCCGCACGGCCGACACCGGCGAAGAGCGCGACGTTACCAGCATTCCGGTCGATGGGCACAGCTTGGGTCTGTCCGCAGTGATGCACCGGACAGACCCGACTTGCTCCGCGATCCATCGGACACGTTCTGGTGCGGTGCTTACAACGGCTGATACAAAGAGGTGGCTCGGCGCCGATGGCCGTGTCCAGGGCGGGAGTTGACCGTTCAGTCCCGTGTGGGGACAACGTCTTGGATCGTGTCGGATGAGCTGTGGGACCGCCTTGAGCCGCTGTTCCCGCGACGTGAGCGGCGCCGCATGACCTGCTGACGCCGTGCGGGACTGGAACGAGGCCGGCGTCGGGCAGCGACTGCACGAGGTCCTGCTCGCCGAAAGGGGGAGCCACACGGGGGCGGTCGTGCTAACCGGCAGCAACCGCAATGACGTCTCCCAACTGCTGCCCCTGCTCGACGTCGTCCCGCCGGTCCGCGACCGCGTCGGACGTCCCCGCCGCAAGCCCGACGCATTGTTCGCCGACCGCGGCTACGACCACTCCATCTACCGCGACCAGCTACGTGCCCGCCGGATTCTGTCTGTGATCGGCCTGCCGACGGCACGCCCCACGGCAGCGGACTGGGTGCCTGTCGCTGGGTGATAGAGCGCACCTTGTGCGCCACGTGGCGCTCTGTTTATATCCCCGGTCCGGCCGGGAGGAACTCGGAAGACGCGACATCAGCTTCGCCGCAGTGTAGTTCCGGGCGGTCGGTATGAACTTGCGGAAGGTCGCCAACTCACCGCCCCAGCCGGTGGGCAGGGTCCCGACCTCCGGTTCTGCCGGAGGGATGATCCGCAGCGACGCATGCTTGGCCCCCAGGCAGATTCATCTCTTCGATCGGGTACTCGACGGCCCGGCCCGTCATCCGACGCAGCTTGCCCTTGTGCCGCAGCGCCAGGAAGGAAGTAGGTGGTCAACGCCTGTGACCGGGCCAGCAGGGTGCGGCTGCCGCCGGGTGAGTTCCGCAGCGGCGACCGAAGCAGATCCTGATCTGCTCCAAGGTGCCCGACGTCCCCTCGGATGGCGCCGTCCGCCGGGCCCGCCGAAGGCCGTGCCGGGCCGAACCCGGACAGCATGTCGGTCTCGAACCGCTCCGGCTCTTCCGCCGGTGCCGGCGCAGGTCCCGTACGACTGCCAGCGCCGCCAACCCGAGCCTGCTCGCCTTCAGTCCGACGCGGATCGGCCGGGCAAGGGTGAGAGCGCCTCAGAATTCCCGAAGTCGCGTAAGACGTCGTCTCATTTGGCGCGCTGGGTAGTCTGCCCGTGTGGTGATGGTCGAGCGCATGGTGCCGGATGAGTTGTGGGAACTGTTCGAGCGG
>NZ_JBSFVY010000060.1:0-35389 GCF_053592555.1 Streptomyces sp. NPDC002643 | reverse complement strand
GTTCAGACGTGTGCTCTTTCCGATCTCTTGGGGCTGCGCCCCGCCTTTTTAGGGGCGCGGGGAACTGCGCGACCAGCCCCCACCCACCCGCACTCGCCCAACAACCCGCACCCCCCGAGCTATTGGGCGACAACAACCCCCTGTCACAGCTGATCAACAAGCCCCCCGAACCCACCACACCCACACACCCACCCGCTTACCCTCGGGTACGACGGCCCCCGGGCCGTCGGCCAGGACACCCGTCGAGTCGACGAACGTGGGGAACGGGGAACACAGAGACATGCGCGCACTGCGAATACTTCTCATCGTCGCCGTGATCCTCGGCGGCCTCTTCGTCATCGCGGACCGCGTAGCCGTCGGCTTCGCCGAGGACGAGGCGGCCCAGCAGCTGAAGACCAGCGAGGGCCTGACCGACACCCCGAGCGTCTCCATAAAGGGCTTCCCCTTCCTCACCCAGGTCGCCGGCGGTGAACTGGACGAGGTCGAGGTCGGCATCAAGGACTACGAGGCCAAGGCGTCGGGCGCCTCCGACAACGTCGACAGCATCCTTATCGACGACCTCACGGCCAAGATGACCGGCGTCTCCTTCTCCAGCGACTTCAGCTCGGCCACGGCCGCCACCGCCACCGGCACGGCCACCGTCTCGTACGACGAACTCCTCAAGGCCGCCAAGTCGGAGCCCACCGATGTCGGGCTCGGTTTCACGGCCCGTGTCGTCGGCCTCTCCGACGGCGGCAACGGCAAGATCAAGGTCGCCGTCGAGATCGACCCCCCGGCGCTGGAGCCCGAGACGGTCACCGTGCTGAGCACCGTCAGCGTCAAGGACGACAAGGTCGAGGTCGAGGCCGACTCCCTGCCCGACCTGGGCATCGCCGAGAGCGCGGTCCGCAGCATCACCGACTTCCAGCAGGCGATCGACGACCTCCCCGGCGACATCAAGCTCGACAAGGTCGAGGCCGCGTCGGACGGTGTGGAGATCACGGTCAAGGGTTCGAACGTCAGGCTGGCGGGGTAGGACGAGCTTCGGCGGACGCCGGCTGTCCGATGGGCGAGACGATGGCGTCCGTACCGTAGATGTGACGGTCGATACATCCGCTCGGATTCGGTGGGGAGGCGGGCCGGACGCCCCGCCAATCCCACATCCCGGACGATCGTGTCTCAAAATACGACACACCGGTGACACGCCCGCCTGTCCGTCCCTACGATCCATAACCATGAAGCGACAGGCGGATCTCACGAAGCGGCGGGCAGTAGACCTGTGCCGCGTCGCCGCCATGCTCTGTCGCACCTTCTGAGCGGCCGCGCTCTCAGCTGCCGCGTTCCCCGATGCCTGCCCTGTCCAGCCAGGGCCCACCCTTGCGCGCCCCCGGCCGAACCGCCGGAGGCACCCCGCCGACAACTGCCCCGGAGGAGAAAGAGCATGAGCCGCAGCGACGTCCTTGTCGACGCCGACTGGGTCCAGGAGAACCTGGACAACCCGAACATCGCCATCGTCGAGGTCGACGAGGACACCTCGGCGTACGAGAAGAACCACATCAAGAACGCCATCCGGATCGACTGGACGAAGGACCTCCAGGACCCGGTACGCCGTGACTTCATCGACCAGGAGGGCTTCGAGAAGCTCCTGTCGGCGAAGGGCATCGCCAACGACACCCTGGTGATCCTCTACGGCGGCAACAACAACTGGTTCGCGTCGTACGCCTACTGGTACTTCAAGCTCTACGGCCACGAGAGCGTCAAGCTCCTCGACGGCGGCCGCAAGAAGTGGGAGCTGGACGCCCGCGAGCTGGTCGAGGAGGTGCCCGAGCGCCCGACGACCGAGTACAAGGCCAAGGCCCAGGACACCTCCATCCGCGCCTTCCGCGACGACGTCGTGGCGGCCATCGGCTCGCAGAACCTCGTCGACGTGCGCTCGCCCGACGAGTTCAGCGGCAAGCTGCTCGCCCCGGCCCACCTGCCGCAGGAGCAGTCGCAGCGTCCGGGCCACGTCCCGTCCGCCCGCAACATCCCGTGGTCGAAGAACGCCAACGACGACGGCACCTTCAAGTCGGACGAGGAGCTCAAGGAGCTCTACGCCGAGGAGCAGGTCGACCTGGCGAAGGACACCATCGCCTACTGCCGTATCGGTGAGCGCTCCGCGCTGACCTGGTTCGTCCTGCACGAGCTGCTCGGTGTGGAGAACGTCAAGAACTACGACGGCTCCTGGACCGAGTACGGCAGCCTCGTCGGCGTCCCGATCGAGCTGGGCGCCAACAAGTAACCCACCCCTCGCAAGCAAACCCGACCGGCCTTCCTTCCGGTCAGACCCCTATCTGTATCTGGAGAAAGACATGTGTGGAGCGAAGGCCGGCGGCCCCGACGCCTCGACGATCAAGCCCGGTGAGACCACCATCCAGGGTCAGGTCACCCGCGACGGCGAGCCGGTGACCGGCTACGTCCGTCTGCTGGACTCGACCGGCGAGTTCACTGCGGAGGTCCCCACCTCCGCCACGGGCCAGTTCCGCTTCTACGCGGCCGAGGGCACGTGGACCGTCCGCGCCCTGGTCCCCGGCGGCACCGCCGACCGTACGGTCGTCGTCGCCGAGAAGGGCGCCCTCGCGGAGGTCGCGATCGCGGTCTGACACCGCGCGGGGCTCGGGCGATCTGTGACGGACGCCTGACGAAGACGGACGCGACGAAGGCGAAGGGCCGTACCCCTGGGGCAACCCCGGGGTACGGCCCTTTCCGCTGCCCGGATCTACGCTGGAGTCATGTACGCGCGCCGGCGGCACATCTACTTCGCGATGATGGGCACCTGCATCGGTCTCTTCGTCCTCGCCTGGGGTGTCGTACGGCTCTGGTCGGTCCCGGTCGCGGTCGGCATGTGCGTCGTCGCCATGGTCATCCCGCCGCTCGCCGCGATGGTCGCCAACCGCCGGGGGCCCGAGGACCGCTGGTGGGACGACCCCTCGGGCGACCCCAAGTCCGACGAGTGGTGGGACGAACTGGACGGCAAGAAACGCCCGCGTTCCTAGCCGGAGAGCGGGCCTAGTACACGAGCGCCTGGGCGTCCTCGGCCAGCGCCTCCTGGACGAACACCTGCGCGCCCGCGATCCGTACGCCCTCGATGACGTCCTTCTCGGTGATGTCGCGGCGGGCGGCGCACTGGGTGCACAGGGTGAGCCGGCCGCCCGCGAGGACCGAGTCGAGGAGGTCGGGCAGCGGTGCCGCGTGCGGGAGCTCGAACTCGGCGGCCCGTCCCGGCAGCGCGAACCACGCGGACTCGCCGGTCAGCCACAGCGAGACCTCCACCCCGCTGGCCACGGCGACCGCCGCCACCGTAAAGGCCTGCGAACAGCGTTCGGGCGCATCGGCCCCCGCCGTCACCTTGATCACGAGCTTCTTCGCCATAGCCGGAATCGTAGTGCCGAAGGCGCCCGCGTAAGCTTGGCCCCGGCCCTGCCCCTGTACCGACCTCCGCTCATCCGAGGAGCACCCCGTGGAACTCTTCTTCGAAATCCTGCTGGCCCTGGTCTGTGTCGGCGTGCTCGCCTTCGCGGGGCTGACCGTGAAGAAGCTGTACCAGGGCCAGCGCTGATCGCCCGCCCAGCGTTCCCGGACCTTCCCCGACGCCCCCTCACCGACGTACGAGACTTCTGAGCTGCTCATGATCGAGATCCCGTCCGACCTCCACAAGGACCTCGTCCCCCTCGCCTTCCTGCTCGGCAGCTGGGCGGGCGCGGGCGTGCACGACTTCCCCGGCGCGGAGAAGTGCAACTTCGGGCAGGAGGTCACCTTCTCCCACGACGGCCGGGACTTCCTGGAGTACCGCTCCCACACCTGGGTCCTCGACAAGGACGGCAACAAGGTCCGTCCGCTGGAGAGCGAGTCCGGCTTCTGGCGCGTCGACGCCGACCGCAAGGTCGAGGCCGTCATGACCCGTGACGACGGTGTCGTCGAGATCTGGTACGGCGAGCTGGCCAAGCAGAAGCCGCAGATCGACCTGGTCACGGACGCGGTCGCCCGTACCGCCGCCTCCGGCCCGTACAGCGGCGGCAAGCGGCTCTACGGCTATGTCAACAGCGACCTGATGTGGGTCGGCGAGAAGCAGACCCCCGAGGTCGAGCTGCGCCCCTACATGTCGGCCCACCTGAAGAAGGTCGTCACCCCCGAGGACGTCGAACGCTGGGCCAAGGCCCTCCCGGACGACATGCCGGACGACGGCATCGCCTTCTTCAAGTAGGCGCACAGCACAGCGGTGTCCCCGCCCCTCCCCGGCCTAGACTGGGCCCGTGGTGAGCACCGACTGGAAGAGTGACCTCAGGCAGCGTGGGTATCGGCTGACCCCGCAGCGGCAGCTCGTGCTCGAAGCCGTGGACACCCTTGAGCACGCGACCCCCGACGACATCCTCGCCGAAGTGAGGAAGACGGCGTCGGGGGTCAATATTTCGACGGTCTACCGGACCCTGGAGCTTCTGGAGGAACTCGGGCTGGTCAGCCACGCCCACCTCGGGCACGGGGCGCCGACGTACCACCTGGCCGACCGGCACCATCACCTCCACCTCGTCTGCCGGGACTGCACCAACGTCATCGAGGCCGATGTCTCGGTCGCGGAGGACTTCACGGCGAAGCTGCGCGAGACCTTCGGCTTCGACACGGACATGAAGCACTTCGCGATCTTCGGGCGGTGCGAGGAGTGTGCGGCGAAGGCGGCCAAGGCGGCAGAGGTGGCCAAGGCGGCCAAGGCCGAGGCGGAGAGCGGGGGCAAGGGGGCCAAGGCGGCAGGGGCCGCCGACAGTTCGACCGGACGTTCGACCTAAAGACTTCAACTACCTAGTCGTAGGCTTGGCCGTATGAAGAGCCCACTGCTGTCCCTGCCCGGCGCCGTTCCCGCCGAGGGTGTGGACGAAGGTGTCGCCGCCCACTACGGCGACCTGTTCCGCGAACAGCGCGCCCTCGCCGACGGCACCGGATTCGTCGACCTCTCCCACCGGGGTGTCATCACCGTCACCGGCGAGGACCGGCTCAGTTGGCTGCACCTCCTGCTCACCCAGCACGTCAGCGAACTCCCGACCGGCCAGGCCACCGAGGCCCTGATCCTCTCCGCCAACGGCCACATCGAACACGCCCTGTATCTGGTGGACGACGGCACGACCGTCTGGGCCCATATCGAGCCCGGCACCCAGGACGCGCTGCTGGCGTATCTGGAGTCGATGAAGTTCTTCTACCGGGTCGAAGTCGCCGACAGGACGGCCGACTTCGCGGTCGTCCACCTCCCGGCCGGTTCCATCGCCGAGGCGCCGGAGGGCGTCGTCGTCCGCGAGACCCCGTACGGCCGTGATCTCTTCCTCCCGCGTACGGATCTGGAGTCGTACGCCGAGAAGGCCGGCCCCGCGGCCGGGCTGCTCGCCTACGAGGCCCTGCGCGTCGAGAACCACCGCCCCCGCCTCGGCTTCGAGACCGACCATCGCACCATCCCCCATGAGCTGGGCTGGATCGGCAGCGCCGTCCACCTCCAGAAGGGCTGCTACCGGGGCCAGGAGACCGTGGCCCGCGTGCAGAACCTGGGCAAGCCCCCGCGCCGCCTGGTCTTCCTCCACCTCGACGGCAGCGAGGTCCATCTGCCGCCACCGGGCACGGAGATCCGCCTCGCGGACGACGGCCCCGACGGCCGTAAGATCGGCTTCGTCACGACATCGGTACGCCACCACGAACTGGGCCCCGTGGCCCTGGCCCTGGTCAAGCGCAATGTGCCGCTGGACGCGAGGCTGATGGCCGACTCGACAGCGGCGGCCCAGGAGGTCGTCGTAGAGCCGTAGGCCGGTCGCCAAAGCTGAGGGCAGCCGTGTCAGCTGACTCAGCGGGGCAATCGTGCCGCTGGGTCGGCGCTCACCCGGCAGTCGTCGTAGCTGCGGGCAATTGTGCCGCTGGGGCGGCGCCTACCCGGCAGTCGTCGTAGCTGCGGGCAATCGTGCCGCTAGGGGCGGCACGGGTGGGCGCAGCGGCACCCTGTAAGCGCCGGGCAAGCGCCTCTCCCCCCGGCCCGCAGCACCCCCGGGCGCCCCGTACCCCCCCACGGACCACCTACACCTCGACCAACACCGTGAACGGCCCGTCGTTCGTCAACGACACCCGCATCCTCGCCCCGAACTGCCCGGTGGCCACCGTCGCGCCCAGCCCCCGAAGCCGGGCGACGACCTCGTCCACCAACGGCTCGGCGACGTCCCCGGGCGCCGCCGCGTTCCAGGTGGGCCGGCGGCCCTTGCGGGCGTCGCCGTACAGCGTGAACTGGCTGATCACCAGCAGCGGCGCGTCCACATCGCTGCACGACTTCTCGTCGTGCAGCATCCGCACCGACCACAGCTTCCGCGCCAGCTGCGCCGCCTTCTCCTTGGTGTCGTCGTGCGTCACCCCGACCAGGACGCACAACCCCTCACCCTCGATCGCCCCGACGGTCTCCCCGTCCACGACGACACTCGCCCCGTCGACCCTCTGCACCACCGCACGCATGCCGACCATCATGCCGCCGCCGTCCATCGGCCGTACGCAAGGGGGTCCCCCTTACGAGGGGTATGTGATCACCGGGGTTTGAAGAGTGCTTTGCCCGGTCTTTCTCATTGATCCATTACCGCCCATCTGGGGTGGATCGCGGGGACTCGGTCACATAGCGGCCACGCGGAGTGGCACCATGCTCACACACACCGGTCGAGGGGACGGTTGAGGCGCATGAGCACATCGAGCATGGCGGGTACGGCAGGGACGCCGGGTACGGCGGGCAGGGCAGGTGGGGCGGGTATGGCGGGCGCGTCCGGGGTCGCGGGCGGCGCCGCGTGCCGGCCCCCGGTGCAGCGCACGGACAGCAGCCCGCTGCCGCCGACCGAGGGTGACCCCCTGCTGCCGCCGGACCCGACCGGGACGTACGACCTCTCCCGGCTGCGGTTGCCGGAGCTTCGCGCGCTGCGCCGGGAGGCCCAGCGGGACGAGGCGGATCTGAGCTATGTACGGCGGCTGCTCCAGGGCCGTATCGACATCCTGCGGGCCGAACTGGCCCGGCGGGGCGGCACGGCGGACGCCTCGGGGGCGGACGGGCCGGGTTCCGCCCGCTCGGCGTCGGGTGAGACATCGGCGCTGGTGGACCGGCTCTCGGAGATCCTGACCGATGCCCCGGCCCGTCAGCGCTCGTCGGCCCGGCATGTCACGGTGGGGACGCCGCACGGCGAGGAGTACCGCCGGCTGGCCGCCGAGATGCTCGCCGAGGTCGAACTCTCCGACCTCCAGGCCCGTACCGACGACGAACTCACCGCCGGGCTCGCCCGCCTCGTCCAGTACGAACAGCAGATCTCCTCCCGCCGCCAAGGCCTCCAGCGCACCACCGACGACTGCAACGCCGAGATCGCCCGCCGCTACCGGGACGGCGAGGCCCAGGTCGACGACCTGCTGGCCTGACCCGGCCCGACGATCAGCCGCACAACACCTCCGACGTCAAACTGGCTGATCACAGCAAAAGGGCGCCGCCTCTGTCGCCGGCGCCCTGCTGCGGACGTCCAGGCGCCCTTGGTGCCCGGACCTCTTCTGAGAACTGCTCGATCTACTGGGACTTGGAGCCTGGGACCTCTCTGTCGTGTGGTGCGGGTATCCGTAGCTATTCAGTTGTGGTTGTGGCTGCGCATTCAGTTGTGGCTGAACCATTCAGTTGTGACTGTGCTGGACCGGTCGAACTCCCGGCTCCCCTCCGGAAGGGAGGTCGATCGGTCTGTCCGTGTGGCAGTTGCCAGAGTCACCAACCATTGGAAAGTTTGACCATGTTGTGAAAGTTGGCGACCAACTCCATCTAACTTATCTCCGCTTGGAGTCGGCTCATAACCACCTTTCCTTGAACTGCCCAAAGATGGCGCGAAGTTGTAGTGTTTGTGCGTGGACGGGGAACGCACGGCCGTCGATCGACGGAAGTCGTCACAGCGGCCCCAGAGGTCACATCACGAGGTCGCCGACGTGTTGCGCGGCCGGATCAGGTCCGGCGAGCTGCGACCGGGACAGCGCATGCCCACGCAGGCCAAGCTCGCCGACGAGTTCGGCGTGGAGCGCGGCGCCGTACGCCAGGCGCTGCGCATCCTGCAGTCGGAGCACCTGCTCACCAACGTTTCCAAGGGCAGCCCCGCGACGGTGGCCGCACGTCTGGGCACGGGCGGGATCGGCGGCCCGGGAGCGCCGCCGCGGCCGACGATGGTGGAACTCGCCCCGCGCATATCCGCGGCCTTCGGGGCCCCTCATGTGGTGATCGACGCCCTGTGTCTGACCGCCGTGTCCCTCACGCTCGCCGTGGGTGAGCCGTTGCGAGAGATTCACGCGGGGCGCATAAAACCGGCCAGAGTCGATGTGCGGGTGCTGCTGCCCAGCCGTGACATCCCGCTCGCCTTCCCGGCCCCGGTCGACCCCTCGCTCGGCACCTCCGCCGACCGCCGGCTGCAACGCCGCTGGCTGGCCCAGCGCAATGCCCAGGGGCAGGTGCTCAAGCACAATCTGCTGGCTCTGCGGTCCACGCACGGCGTCGACGTCCATGTCAGCTTCCGGGCGCTGCCGTTCACCCCACCGGTGAAGCTGTACCTGCTCAACGGCTCGGAGGCGCTGTTCGCGTACTACACCGTGCAGCGCAAGGAGGCCGAGGTGGACAGCGAGCAGTTGGAGATGTACGACGCCGAGGGCACCCAGTCGATGCTGTTCGCCTTCGAGCGGAGCGTGACGGCCGCTCCGCGGGATGTGACCTTCGTGGAACAGTCGCGTCTGTGGTTCGACGCGCTGTGGGACACCATCAGCTCGGACCTCCAGCTCACAAGCTGAGGCGCTCCGCCGGAGCGCCGGTCCCTCGACCTGTCGGCGCAGGTCAGAGCGCCGGGCCCGAGAACAGCAGGGCGAGGATGACGGCGCCTATGGAGCTGCAGGTGTGGTTGCGGGCCTTCAGGCCGACCGTGAGGAACAGGAGCCCGACGACTCCCATCGTGCCGTACTGCCACTCGACCATCTTCTGGAAGGCGACGACGGCGAGGGCGAGGAGAAGAGCGATGACGGGCATGGTGGGACCTCCTTCGACGGGCATGGGGAGGGGGTGAAACTTTCGCCAACTTCGCCAAGTTGGCAACCAACTTCATCTAAGTTGTTCCCGCTTGGCTGATACTCATAACCACCTTTCTATGAACTCCCCAAAGATGGATGTGAGTTGTAGCGTTTGGTCGTGACCCAGGAGAACGTCGCAGTGAACGGCAGCAGAAAGCCCGCCTCCCAGGAGATCGCCGACACCCTGCGGGACCGCATCCGCAGCGGTGAGCTGAGAGCCGGTGAACGCCTGCCCACCCAGGCCGAACTCGCGGAGGAGTTCGGCGTGGAGCGCGGCACCGTGCGTCAGGCGCTGCGGGTGCTGCAGGAGGACGGGCTGCTGAGCAATGTCAGCAAGGGGAGCCCGCCGAGGGTCGCCGAGGCGGTACCCGCCGGAAGCCATGAGCCGCAGCCGACGATGGTGGGCCTCGGCCCCCGTCTGGCGGAGGCGTTCTCGGCATCGCGTGTCCGGGTGGACGCGGCCTGTCTCACCGCCGAGACACTGATGCTGGCCGTCGGCGAACCGGTCCGCCTGATCCATGAGGGAACGATCCGCCCGGAGTCCATCGACGTCCGTATCCTGCTGCCCTCCCGCAGCATCAACCTGGCGTTCCCGGTGCCGGTGGACGGGCGGGGCGAGGACGACGAGGAGGACCCCGTCCACCGGCGCTGGCTGGACCAGCGCAACGCCCAGATCCGCGTGCTGCGCCGCAGCCTCCTGGCCCTGCGCGCCTCCCACCAGATCGATGTCCGGGTGACCTTCCGGGCCCTGCCCTTCACCCCACCGGTGAAGCTGTACCTCCTCAACGGCGAGGAGGCCCTGATCGCGTACTACATGCTCACCAAGCGCGAGGAGCAGACGGACAGCGGCACGCTGGAGATGTACGACACCCTCGGTCTCAAATCCCTCCTCTTCTCCTTCGAGCGCCACACCAGTCACCGTGACGCCGCCTTCGTCGATCAGTCCCAGCAATGGTTCAACGCCCTCTGGGAAACGATCACTACGGACCTGACACTCTCCTAGTGACTCCTGATGCAGCGCAGACTGAACCGGTGACAGCAGAGACAGAGATCCTGCGGAAACTGATCACCCCTGTCCGCTACGTACTCTGGGACATGGACGGCCCGATCTGCCGTCTGTTCGCGGGCCATCCGGCGCATCAAGTGGCTAGAAAACTGGTGAACTTGATCACGGATCGTGGCCTGGGCGGACTGCTGACCGAGCGGGAGCGCGTCACGACGGACCCCCACGCCGTGCTGCTCGGCCTCGGCGGCCGGCACCCCAGCAGCGATCTGATCGCCGAGCTGGAGGAGTGGCTGACCCAGCAGGAGTTGACGGCGGCGTCGAAGGCACTGCCGACGCCGTACGCCGATGTCCTCATCAGAACCTGGGCGGGGCAGGCCCGTTTCGCGATCACGACCAACAACTCGCCCCGGGCGGCCGCGAGTTACATAGCGACCCGCGAACTCACCGACTGCTTCCCCTACATATACGGCCGCACCCGGAACCTCGACCGTATGAAGCCCGACCCGTACATCCTCCGCCAGGCCCTCAGCTCCATGGGCGCCGACCCCGCCCTCACCCTGATGATCGGCGACACCCCCACGGACTTCGAAGCCGCCGAGAGAGCCGGCGTCCTGTTCCTGGGATACGCCCGCAGCGACGGAAAACGCGACCAGTTGATCGAGGCCGGTGTACCGCCCCGGCACATCGTGAGGACGTTGGAGCCGGTGCTGGAGATCGTCAGAGCGCGGTAGGGCGGCGCCGTGCCGGAGGAATATGCCACTGACTTTCCGTGCCGGTGGAGTCCCGATAGCATGCGCGGACGGTTGAACGGAGCCACCGCTTCCGGCGCCCGCTTGTGCATGATGGCGAACCCGCCGTGATCCCGAAGAGACCTGACGGCAGAAAAATTCTGGCAAACCCTTCCAGACAGCTCCAGACGGCCTATGAGTTTTGGGCTCTGCGCGACAGGACACCTCTCACGGTTTAACGTTTGCCTCAATTTTCACCACCCTCGCGCACGTCCCAGGAGCGGCCAGTGGGCGCACCTCCTGTTCCCCGCCCTCCGCTCAGGGAACGCGTCATCCGTCATCTCCCCGGTGTCTCCGCCGACCCGGTGGACGACTTCGTACGTCGTGCCCCCCGGAGCGGTACGCCGAGCCGGGGGCATCACCACCAGAACTACGTGGTGCCGCTGACGCGGGCCATGGCGGCGGTCGTCGGAGGTGTCGCCGGTGCGTCGGTGATCGTCCGGCTCCCCCGTACCGAGGCGTTGCCGGTCGTCATCAGAACCTGGAAGAACGAGGCCGAGCTGCTGCGTGCCCTGCGCGGTCTGCCGCACGTTCCGCGGTGCCTGGTCTCCCGCCCCGGGTTCGCCATCCACAGCCATGTGGAAGGAGTGCCGCTCTCCGGTGTGTGCGGCGACGGCAAGCCCGTCGACGGCGTGGTCGTCGAGGGGCTCGCCGGTCTGCTCGCCCGGACGGCCCAGGTGCGCAGGGAGGCGCTGCCACCGCTGCCCTCCCACTGGCCGCGCGACGACAAGGACAGCCGGGGCTTTCTGCGCACCCTGGCCCAGTTGGCGGACCGGCAGATCCGTCAGCCCAACTGGAAGGCCTACGGCGGGCTGTTCGCCGCCCTGGGCATCCCCGAGGACGCGCTGACCCGCCTGGCCGCACGCGTACCGGCCATGGCGCGGCGGCCGTACAGCCTGCTCCACACGGACCTCCATCGCGACAACGTGATCGTCGGCCACCAGGGGGAGCCGCCGTTGATGTGCGTGGACTGGGAGTTGGCGACCTACGGCGATCCGCTGCACGACCTGGCCACGCATCTGGTGCGGATGAAGTACCCGGACGACCAGTGGGACGAGGTGATCGAGGCCTGGGCACAGGCCATGCGGGCGGTCAGGCCGGCGGCGACCAACGGGCTGGGCAAGGACCTGCGGCACTACGTCGCGTTCGAACGCGCCCAGTCGGTCTTCCCCGATGTCATGCGTGCCGCGCGTTCCCTGGAGAGCGGGCGGGACCGCAAGACCCTGGACGAGGCGACGGCCGCCGTGCACCGGGCGCTGCGGGCGGCGGCGGAGCCGCTGGGGCTGGGTGCGGTGGCGGGGGTCGCCGAGGTCGAGAGGGTTCTCCACCGCTGGCAGACATCGTGGCGGGGGCGGCGGGCGGGGGGCCGTCCGGCCCTGGGCTGGCGGCCGGACAAGAGGTTCGCCGAGCGCGCCGACTTCCCCCCGCAGGCGGTGCTCTCGGCGCTGATCGCGGAGGGCACGGCACCCGCGGGCCGGGTGTTCAAGGGCACGGCACACCTGAACTCGGTCGTACGGGTGCCCGGTGTGGACGTCCCCGTCGTCGTACGCCGCAAGATGCTGTCCGTCAGCCGCAGCGAGCCCAGCTTCCTCAGCGAACACGCCGTCCTGCGGGCCATCGAGAACTCCGCGGCCGAGGTGGCCGCCCCCAAGGTCCTGGCCCTGGGCAAGAGCCGTCTCGACGACTCCTTCGCCATCCACACCTATGTCGGCCCGCCGGATCTCGACCAGCCGCCCAGCCATCCCGTACACGGTCTGCTGCCGCATGAGGCGGACGGGCTGGTGGACCAGCTGTGCGAGCTGACCAAGGTCGACTACAAGGCGCTGGACCCCCTCGCCGACCAGGACTTCCACGGGTGGCTGATCGAGAAGCTGGTACGTCTGGTCGGGGGCCTGCCCGAGGAGTCCCGTGAACTCGCGCGGGAACTGGGGCTCCCCGGCGCCGAACGGCTGAGCCAGATCCTGGGCAGACACCGGGTGACCCCACGGAACCTGTCCCTGCTGCACGGCGACCTCAACCCCTGGAACCTCGTACGCCGTGACGACCGCTTCGCCCTCACCGTCATCGACTGGGAGATGGCGATGGTGGGCGATCCGCTGTACGACCTGGTCCGGCACATGCATCTCACTCCGACCCGGCCGGAGATCCGCGACCGGATGTTCCGCCGCTGGGCCCAGCGTCTCCCCGGCACCCACACCAAGGACTGGGAGCAGGACTGGCCGGTCTACCGGCGCATCGAACTCGTCCGGTCCGCCTATGTCGACCTCGACCGTCTGGCCACCGGGTCGAGCCTCGACGCCCCCAACGTACGCAGGGCCGTGGACTCCTACGCCATGACCCTGGCCGCCGCCACCGCCGCCCTCGGCCTCAAGGGCAAGTCGGCCACCGATCCCCACCTCGCCCTCGTGCTGCGTCGCGGGGAGCGTGGCGGTCCGGCGGGACGGGGCTGCCTCACCGGCCAGGAGGTTCAGGGCGCCGTCGGCTGAACCCCGGCCCGGTGCCCGGCTGCGTAGGCTCGCCGCATGAGTGAGATGGGGCTGCGGGAGCGCAAGCGGCGGCGGATGTTCGAGACGGTGTCGGAGGTCGCCATCGGGCTGTTCCTGGAGAAGGGGTTCGACGCGGTGTCCGTGGCCGAGGTCGCCGCGGCGGCCGAGATCTCCAAGCCGACGCTCTTCCGGTACTTCCCTGCCAAGGAGGATCTCGTGCTGTACCGGATCGCCGACCACGAGACCGAGACGGCGCGGGTGGTGGCCGCGCGCGCCGAGGGGGAGTCCGTGGTGGGGGCGGTACGCGCGCACTTCCTGGACGGCATCGCCCGACGGGACCCCGTCACCGGGCTCACCGACGATCCGCGCGTACTCGCCTTCCACCGGATGCTCTACGGCACGCCCTCGCTGGTCGCCCGGCTCTACGGCTACCTCGAACGCGCCGAGGGCGCCCTCGCCGAGGTGCTGGGCGGCGGGCTCGACGCCCGGGTCGCCGCCGGGCAGATCGTCGCCGTACGACGGGTGCTGGCCGAGGAGAACTGGCGGCGGGTGGAGCGGGGGGAGCCGGTGGACGAGGTGGCGCGGGATGCCGTTGTGGCTGCTGAGCGGGTGTTCGGGCGGCTTGAGGGGGCGGTTCGTCTTTCTGGCGACACCGCCTGAGTCTGGGTAAATTATTTAACTCGGTTACGTTATTTGGGTACGCTCGGTGGAATGACGCCTCCTGAGTCCGCCGAGCCCGCCGAGTCCTTCTCCGGTTCTGGCCTTCGCCACGCCCTGCTGCGCGAACGGTCCCATCACGACGCCTGCCGCGCCGCCTTCGCCGCGATGGTCGCCGGGGCGGGGGAGCGGGTCGTGATCGGCGAGGACGTCTCCGCGTCAGGGGCGGACGCGGAGGTGCTCGGGTATCAACTCCGCAGCCATGCCAAGGAGTTGCGGGAGCTGCCGGAGGGGCCGCTGTTCTTCGGCCGGTTGGCGTTCGCGGCCGACGGCCGGGTGGCGGCCGACCGCGGCGCGGCGGGGGCCGACTGTGGCGCGGCGGGGGCCGACCGCGGAGCGGTGGGGGCCGGCGTCGGCGCCGATCACGCCGGGGAGAGCTATCACATCGGGCGGCTTCGGATCAGTGAGCATCCCGCCGCGCCGCCGCTCGTCGTGGACTGGCGGGCGCCGGTGTCCCGGGCCTTCTACCAGGCGAGCGCCCGCGATCCGCAGGGCGTCGCGGTCCGCCGGCGCTTCGGCTGGGCCCCCGGCAGCCGGGGCGACTCGGCCGACCTCACCGGCCTGGAGGACGAATACCTGACCGCGTCGCCGACTGCCCCGAGCGGCCCTCTCCCCGCCCCCACCAGCCGTTTCCTCGCCGCCGAGATCGAACGCCCCCGGCTCGGCCCCATGCGGGACATCGCCGCCACCATTCAGCCGGAGCAGGACGACCTGGTCCGGGCGGATCTCGCGGTCTCGGTCTGCGTGCAGGGCGCCCCCGGTACCGGCAAGACGGCGGTCGGGCTGCACCGCGCCGCGTATCTCCTCTACACCCACCCGCAACGCATCCGCCGCGGCGGTCTGCTGATCCTCGGCCCCAACCGCACGTTCCTCTCCTATATCGCCGAGGTCCTGCCGTCGCTCGGTGAGACCGGGGTCCGCCAGTCGACCGTCGTCGACGAGATCGCCCGGCAGCCGATCCGCGCACGGGACGACGAGCGGGCCGCCACCGTCAAGCACGACATCCGGATGGCGGAGGTGCTGCGCCGGGCCCTGTACGCAGGCGTCACCGCCGAGCACCCCGACCCCCTCGTCGTACCGGACGGTTCGTACCGCTGGCGGGTGGGCGTCGACGAGCTGCGGCGGATCGTCGAGACGGTACGGGCGGACGGGCCGACGTACGACATCGGGCGGGAGCGGGTCCGTACGCGGGTCGTGCGGCTGGTGCGGGAGCGGGCGGAGCGGCGGTCCGGGGTGCTGCGCTCGAACGCCTGGGTGCGGCGGGTCTCCCGGTCGCGGCCCGTCGGCGCGTACGTCGATGCCGTATGGCCGAGGGCGCGGCCGGAGGAGGTCGTGGCGCGGGTGCTCGGGGAGCCGGAGGTGCTGGCCCGCGCGGCGGACGGGCTGTTGGACGCGGAGGAGCAGAAGGCCGTGCTGTGGTCGAGGCCGCCGCGCACCTGGCGCTCGGCGCGCTGGTCGGCCGCCGATCTCGTACTCCTCGACGAGGTCGCCGGACTCCTCGAACACCCCGAGGGGTACGGCCATGTCGTCGTCGACGAGGCCCAGGACCTCTCTCCGATGGAGTGCCGCGCGATCGCCCGCCGGGCCGCCTTCGGCTCGGTCACGGTCCTCGGCGACCTCGCCCAGGGCACGACCCCTTGGTCCGCCTCCGACTGGCCCCGGCTCCTCGCCCACCTCGGGAAACCCGATGCCGCCGTCGTACCGCTGACCACGGGCTTCCGGGTGCCACGGGACATCGTGCGCCTCGCCAACCGACTCCTGGGGCGGCTGGGCGTGGACGTCCCCGAGGCGCGCTCACTGCGCCGGGACGGGGAGTTGAGGATCAGGAGGGTGGGGGAACCTCGGGGCGGGGATGGCGATGGGGAGGGGGGTGGGGGCGGGGGCGCTGAGGGTGTGGCCGCCGTGAGTGCCGGGGGTGCGGTCGCGGTCAGTGCCGAAGTCGTCGTCGCCGTGCGGGACGCGCTCACCCGTGAGGGGTCGATCGGGGTCATCGCGGCCGACGCCGAGGTCGTACGACGTCTCCGGGGCGCGCTCGGCGAAGCCGGCGTCCCGACGGGCGGGCCCGATGAACTCGGGGTGCGGGTCGCGGTGTTGGAGGCGGGGGTGGCGAAGGGGCTGGAGTACGACCATGTCGTGGTCGTCGAACCGGCCGCGATCGTGGACGCCGAGACGCGCGGCCCGCACCGGCTGTACGTCGCCCTCACGCGCGCGGTGTCACACCTGGACGTGGTCCACGCGCGAGCACTGCCCTGGTGAGGCCCACGGCACGGGTGTTACGGGAAGGCGGCGGAGTCATGACATCACGCGGGCCTCGCCCCCGCCTCCAGCGCCGGTATCAACTGCTCCTCCTCGTAGGTGAGATGGGCCTCCAACTCGGAGATGAGCCGCTCGACTTCGACGAGCACGGCCTCTGGGCGTACGGCGTCGGTGTCCTGGGTGTTGTGCGCGCCCTCGGTGCTGTCCGCGCCCTCGGTGTCCTCCGTGCCCCCGGTGGTCACGGCCCGGCGGAGGGCCTCGGTGAGGGTGGCGATGTGTTCGTGTTCCTCGCGGAGGCGGGCCAGTGGACCGGAGAGTTCCGGGTGGCGGTCGGCCAGGAACGGGAACAGGGCGGTGTCCTCGCCGGTGTGGTGGTTGTGCAGGCCCTGGCAGAGGGTGAGGCAGTTGATGCGGAGCTGCGCGCCGAGCGTCGGCCGGCCGTTGCTCGCGATCAACTCCTTCCTGATCAGGGCGAGTTCGCGACGGAAGGCGTCGTGGACGACCTTGATGGCCTCGCCCATGGAGGTGGCGTTGATGTTCGGCGGGCCCGCCACGGGGATCTCTCGCAGGGCGACCACCGGGATCGTACGGTCGGTCTTCGCCTGGTACTCGGCCCAGCCTGGTTCGGACTCGACGGCCCGTGCGAAGGCGATGTCCCGTTCCTCGTCGTCCAGTACGACGGCCTCGGCCTCGTAGGTGAACGCCCCGCTCTCGACGGTGACCCGGGGGTGGGCGAGGAGATTGCGGTACCAGTCGGGGTGCCGGGGTGATCCGCCGGCCGAGGCGATCACGAGGATCGAGCCGTCGCCGTCGGCGTAGTAGCCGAGCGGCGTGGTGTGCGGCTTGCCCGTACGGGCGCCGGTGGTGGTCAGGAGGATCAGGCGGGCGCCCTCGAACGGGCCGCCGACCTCGCCGTGGTGGGCGCGGAACTCTTCGATGATCCGCTGGTTGAAGGGGTTGGGCATGCTCTGCTTTCTGCGGAGGGTGATGACGAAGTGGACGTGTGCGCAGCGCGACCGATGGCGCTTCGGCGCTTGACTCGCGCCGCACTTCGACAGGCGGACCTCTCGTCCGCCCCGGCCTCACTCGGAGGCCGGGCAACCCATCCGCTCACGGCACGAGGCCGACCCGGCAGTCATGGGAACAACAGTACGGGGTGGGGCAGGGCATGGGCGACGGGATTTCCTTGGAGCCCTGGGAACTTGAGCCCCTGGGGCCTGGACCCCTGGAACTCCGGGGGTCCAGGCCATGCCGTAGCCCTGGCCGGAGGTCAGAAGCCGTCCACGCCCAGTTCCGTGATCCCCGCGTACAGCCAGCTCCAGATCTCGCCGCTCGCCGTCTTCCGGTCGAACACGCCCGGGGCCAGTTCGTCCAGCTCCTCCAGGAACAGCCGGGTCACGTCCTCCTGCTCCCCCTCGATCGGGTAGGGGTGCCAACAGGCGTTGCTGTAGCGGTGGATGGCTTCCAGGACGCGGGTGAAGACATCGAGGCTCGGGGCGAGCGGCACGAACGTACGGTTCGTCCGGCCGTCCAGTCGGCTCCAGATGTGCAGGGAGCCGTGGAGACGGTGGAGGTACACATCGCCGTAGTCGCAACTGCCGAAGGCGATCAGGTCCTCGGACTCGCCGTTCCCGGACAGGGTGCCGTCGGCCGGTGGGCGCATGGCCTCGGGCGCGTGGGTCTCGTACTCGCCGCTGTGGCACGCCCACCAGGCGGGCACGCCGATGTCCCGCAAGTGCCTTCTGCTCTCCGGGTGTTCGAGACCTTCGGGCAGGTCGGCCTCGGGTATGCGCAGCACATGCCGTGTCCCGAAGGCGTCGTCGACACGGGCCGGGGTGAGCGGGCCGGTCGGGCGTCGGCGGTCCGGCTCGGGGCCCGGCGGTATGTCGTCGGCGGACGAGGGGTCGATGCCGTCGCCGCGCGGCCAGTCCTTCAGCACCTCCGGGTCCGTCTCCAGGAGGGCCAGGCCGTGCGCGTTCTCGACGAGATGACGGGTCCGGCCCTCCACCACGGCGATGGGGACGGCGCCTTCCCAGCTCTCCGGGGCGGTCAGACTCCAGTCGCGCACCTTGGGTGCGTCAAGGGCCTCCGGCGACCAGGGTGCTTCGGCCAGGGCCTCCTCGTCCCGGACCGACACCCTCCGGCCCGTCTCGGCGTCGAGCCAGAGCGGGCCGCGCATGTCGTCGGTCACCTCGATGAGCGCGCGGCCTTCGTACAGACGGCGGTCGATCCGGTAGTAGTCGCCGTTGAGACTCGGGTGGATCGGGAACCAGTTGGCCGGGCGCCACCACGCCCACACCGTGCGCCACGGCATGCCCGGCTCGGCCGCCGCGATCCGCTCGGCGTACTCGTCGTGCCCGGTGGCCCTCGCCGCGAAGTGCAGCCACGAGGCCCACTCGGCGACGGACACCTCCGCCGCCCCGAATACCGCCTCGGCCTGCAGAAACACCTCCCGCCCCACACCGCCGCCGCCACCCACCGGCCCGTCGAGGTGCTTGCGCACCTCCGCACGGTCGGCGGCCAACAGCCGTACGGGGTCGGCCAGTACGTCGTCCCACTTCTCACCCATGGGCCCATCCTGACACCCACCACTGACAACGCCCCGGCCGAGCACCTTCATCTGACAACGCCCCGGCCGAGCACCTTCACCGGCCTTCGTCAGCCGAAGGCGCACACGTCAGCCGAAGGCGCACACGTCAGCCGAAGGCGGACACGTCGCCGCTCAGGTGTCGAAGCGACCGCGAGCCGTCTCGATGTGGCCGAGGTAGCGGTGGGTCCAGTCGCACATGGCGTCGACCGTCGCGCGCAGGGCCCGGCCCGGCTCCGTGAGGGTGTACTCGACGCGCGGCGGCACCGTGGGGTGCACATGCCGATCGACCAGGCCGTTGCGCTCCAGCATGCGCAGGTTCTGCGTGAGCATCTTGTGGCTGACGCCCTCGACCTCGCCGCGCAACTCCGTGAGAGCACGGGGCCATCGGGCGCGGACCGCGCGGTGGCCGTCTCCCGTGCGGCGCAGGAGAGGCAGCCGTCATGGCCATCACCCTGGTGAACCCCACCGGACTCCCGACGAACCCCGTCTACCGGCAGATGTCGATCGCGTCCGGATCGAGGCTGGTCCTCCTCGCAGGCCAGGTCGCCTGGGACGCCGAGGGGAACACGGTCGGCGAGGGCGATCTCGCCGCCCAGGTCGAACAGTGCTACCTCAACATCGCCATCGCCCTCGCCGAGGCGGGCGCCACCTTCGACGACGTGGCGAAACTGACCGTCCACGTCGTCGACTGGACCCCGGACAAGATGCCCCACCTCCTCGCCGGCATCTCCCGAGCCGCGCGGAAACTGGGCACCACCCCGAACCCCCCGGCCACCCTCATCGGCGTAGCGGCCCTCCACATCCCCGAACACCTGGTGGAAATCGAAGCCACAGCCATCCTCAACTGACCGCCCGCGCCCGCATCCGCTGCGTGTGGACGGTCGTGCGCCGCCGGGGCCGGCCGCCTCACGGAAGCCGTCGAGCCCCTGCGAACCGGCCACCGCCCGCTGGGCCGGCTTCCGAGCCCAGCGGCCGACTGCCTCGCTCAACCGGAGGCGGTCCGGGCCGGCTTGGCGGCGATCAGCAGCGCGGCGAACACCAGGGGGGCGGCTGTCTGGTACCCGACCCAAACCTCGCCCCCGGCGTTGCTGCCCCGCCATGCCATCAGGGCGCCGACAAGTGCCGTCAGCACCCAGCCGCTGTCGTAGGCGACCATGAGCCGGATGTAGGTGCGCATCGATCTGCCGCGTGCATATCCGATCTCGATGCCGCCGCCGATCAGCAGGGCCACGCCTGAGACGACCATCAGCCAGGCCGGCGTGCCGAGTAACCGGCCGAGTGGCGCCGCGGCGGCGATGCAGACGGTGGCGAGCAACACCTTGAAGGCGCCATCGGCGATGGCCCCCACCGTCTGGCGGGTCAACCGCAATGCCACGACCTGGGCCATGAGGGTCCTCCTTGCAGCTCACTCCGAGCGATTCCGTAATGAGATTACGGTAATAATAAAACCTATGAGAATGACGAGAGCGGAGGCCAAGGAACGTAACCGCCGGGCCTTGCTGGACGCCGCGTTCCAGGTCGTGTCCCGGGACGGGTACCGGGCCAGGCTCGAAGAGATCGCCGAACGCGCCGAGCTGACCACCGGCGCCATCTACTCACTGTTCGGGAGCAAGAACGGACTGGTGGTCGCCCTTGTCGCCGACTGTCTGCGGCCGTACTACGAGGAGGTCGAGCAGGCGGTTCCCGCTGGACTCGATCTGCTGGAAGCCGTCGACGCCTTTGCCCGGTACTACCGGCGCGGCTGTGACGCGCCGGACGCGCTGTCTCGCCTGTCGCTCCAGATCACTCTGCTGGACATGGCCTTGCACGACCCGGACCTGGGGTCCCAGCTCGCCACGTCCGTCCGGGCGCAGGAGAACCATCTGATCGCGCTGTTCACCGGAAGACCGCACAACGGAAGCACGGTGACGTCGCAACAGGCACAACGCCTGACCACCGCGCTCAGGGCACTGTTCGTCGGCCTAAGCCAGGGCATCCCCCTCGGTCTCGCCCCCGGCGCCGACGAGCAGTACTTCGCCGACACCGCCCGCGCCCTGGCATCCGACATGTCCCTCATCGATCACGACACGGCTACTTCGTGACGGTCCAGGCGGCGCCGGGGCGCGGTGATCCAGCCGTCGTTGGGACTGGTCCGCACGCACGCACGTACGGGCGGGCGGTCGGGCGGTCGGGAGTGGTGTGACGCACTTTTGCAAGCGGGTGCTTGCAATAGTTAGCGGGGGTGGTGCATGGTGGGGGCATGGCATCGCTCAACGTCGGCAATCTCGGTGAGTACCTGCGTGAACAGCGGCGGAACGCGCAGCTGTCGCTCAGGCAGCTCGCCGATGCCGCCGGGGTGTCCAATCCGTATCTGAGTCAGATCGAGCGCGGGCTGCGCAAGCCGAGCGCGGAGGTGTTGCAGCAGGTCGCCAAGGCGCTGCGGATCTCCGCCGAGACCTTGTACGTCCGCGCCGGCATCCTCGACGCCGAGCGCGACGGCGAGGAGCGCCGGCGGGAGGACACGACCCGCACCGTCATAGCCGCCGACCCCACGCTCAACGAGCGGCAGAAGCAGGTGCTGCTCCAGATCTACGAGTCCTTCCGCAAGGAGAACGGATTCGGGACGGCGGCGGCGGGCGACTCGTCGGACTCCGATGCGGCCGAGGGCATCAAGGCGGCCGAGGAGATTGACTCCGGCGTACGGGACGACGTTCGTGATGCCCCCGAGACCGGTACCCGTACCGCCGACGGCAGCGATGTGGCACAGCCGTAGGCCCCATCAGTTTGTGTGCCCAGACGTGTGGGCCGACCCAAAAACCCTCGAACGAAAGACAACCGGGAGGACCATCACCATGGCCATCACCGACGACCTGCGCAAGACCTTCAGCGACCCGACCCCCCTCTACTTCGCCGCAGGCACCGCCGACCTCGCGCTGCAGCAGGCGAAGAAGGTGCCCGGCCTCGTCGAGCAGCTGCGGGCCGAGGCGCCGGCGCGGATCGACGCCGTACGCAACACCGACCCCAAGGCCGTTCAGGAGAAGGCGACCATCCGGGTCAAGGAGACCCAGGAGAAGGCCGCCGCCCGCGTCAAGGAGACGCAGGAGACCATCCAGACCAAGGTCACCGAGTTCATCGGCACCCTGGACACCGACTTCAAGAAGCTCGGTGAGACCGCCCAGGACCTCGCCCTGCGCAGCGTCGGCGTGGCCGCCGAGTACGCGGTGAAGGCCCGCGAGACCTACGAGCGGGTCGCCGAGCACGGTGAGCAGGCCGTGAAGACCTGGCGTGGCGAGGCCGCGGAGGAGATCGAGGAACTCGCGATCGCCGTCGAGCCGAAGGCCGAGCCGGTCGAGGTCAAGGACGAGTCCGCCGAGAAGCCTGCCGACAAGCCCGCCGAGGCCAAGGCCGCGCCCGCCCCCGCGAGGAAGACCGCCGCGAAGAAGGCCCCGGCCAAGCGCACCACCCCCGCCAAGAAGACCACGCCGCCGGCCAAGTGAGCAGGCTACGGCCGGGCGAGTAAGTCGACTAAGTACGGCCACGGTTGCTTGCGTATGCCCTGGTGGGCGGGCGGGGCGATCGTGGACGTGTGGACGGGCCGGGCACCTTTGGGGTGGTCGGCCCGTTCTACGGGTACGGTGGCCGCGTAGGAGGGCCGGATACCGGCCGGAGCGAACAGAACGGGTGGTGGTGGGCGGCATGCTGATGACGGGCTTCGTGGGCTTCTTGGGACTGCTGAAGATCGTCCTGATGGCTCTCGCCGCGTTCGGGCTGTTCGACGCCGCGTTCCGGCGTGAGGACGCGTTCCGCGCGGCGGACAAGCAGACCAAGGTGTTCTGGCTGATCATCCTCGGTCTCGCCCTGGTCGTGAGCTATCTCTTCTCGATCCTGTCGTTCCTGCCGATCCTCGGTGTCATCGCGAGCATCGTGTACATCGTGGATGTACGGCCCGCCGTCCGCCAGGTCTCGGGCGGTGGCGGAGGCGGCGGACGCCGCGGATCGAGCAGCGACGGTCCGTACGGGCCGTACAACGGAGGTCGTTGAGACCGGCCGGGAAGAGAGCGGGACTGAGGAAAGGGGCGCCCTTCAGAGGCGCCCCTTTCCTGTTCGGTCAGGCGTCGCTGTCCAGGAGGAGGACGGCCACGTCGTCGGTGAGTTCGCCGCCGTTGAGGTCGCGGACCTCGTTCACGGTGGCGCGCAGCAGGTCCTCGCCGCGCAGGTTCCGGGCGAGCTGACGGCGTACGACCTCAAGCATGCCGTCCTGGCCGAGGCGCTCCCTGCCCTCGCCGATCCGGCCCTCGATCAGGCCGTCCGTGTAGAGCATCAGGCTCCAGGCGGCGCCCAGTTCGATCCGGGTGCGGGGCCAGCGGGCCTCCGGGAGCAGACCGAGGGCGGGGCCGCCGTTGTCGTACGGCAGCATCTCGGCCTCGGGAGTGGTGCCGTCGGGGCCGGGGCGGGCGATCAGCGGGGACGGGTGGCCGGCGAGACAGAGGCCGGCGCTGCGGCGGTCGGGGGCGATGTCGACCGTGCAGAGCGTCGCGAAGATCTCGTCGCTCTCGCGCTCGTGTTCCAGGACGCGCTGGAGGGTGGAGAGCAGTTCGTCGCCAGTGAGGCCCGCGAAGGTCAGCGCCCGCCAGGCGATCCGCAGTTCCACGCCGAGCGCCGCCTCGTCGGGGCCGTGTCCGCAGACGTCGCCGATCATCACGTGGACCGTGCCGTCGGGGGTGCGGACCGTGTCGTAGAAGTCGCCGCCGAGCAGCGCGCGCGAACGGCCCGGACGGTAGCGGGCCGCGAACCGCAGTGACGAGCCCTCCAGCAGCGGGGTCGGCAGCAGGCCGCGTTCCAGGCGGGCGTTCTCCTGGGCGCGTATCCGGGACTCGGTGAGGCGGCGTTCGGCCGTGTCGGACCGCTTACGCTCCACCGCGTAGCGGATCGCGCGGCTCAGGAGCCGGCCGTCCAGTTCGTCGCGGAAGAGGTAGTCCTGTGCGCCGACCCGTACCGCCTCCGCGCCGCGCTCCGCGTCACCGGAGTCGGTGAGGGCGAGGACGGCGTGGCGGGGGGCCAGCTCCAGGACGTGCTTGAGCACGGACAACTCGACGGAGAGTTCGCCGTCGCCGTTGCCGGCTCCGGTGGTGCTGTTGTTGACGCCGTTGCCGTTGCTGTTGCTGTTGCCGTGGTCGGCGGGGTGGGGCGGGCCCGGCAGGGCCAGGTCCAGCAGGATGCAGTTCACGTCGTCGGTCAGCAGTCGCTGGGCCTCGGTGAGATTGCGCGCCGCACGCACCCGGATGGGCTTGCCCGTGGAATCCAGCAACTCCGGCACGTTGAGCGCGCCCGCCGGGTCGTCCTCGATGAGGAGAACGGTGAGGTTGGTGGGGGCGGCGGGCAGGGGGTGCCCGGGCGCCATGGCCTCTCCGGCGGGGGTGGGGGCGTCGGCCGGGCTGGCCGCGCCGGTCTCGGCCGTGCGCGTTTCGGCGGTCGTGCCGGTGCCGGTCGCCCCGATGTCGGTCGAACCGCTCCTGGCTCTGCCGGTCCCGGTCGTACCGGCCTCAGCCGTGCCAGCCTCAGCTGTGCCGGCCTCAGCCGTAGCCGTCCCGGTCGTGCCGGTAGAGGACGTGGAGCCGTCGGCGGGAGCCTTGGCCGAGGTCGCCGAGGTCGCCGACGTGGCCGGGTCGGCCGACGTGGCTGATGCGGCCGAGGCGGCTGAGGTGGCCGAAGTGTTCATGGCGGCCCCCTCTCCGGTTGGGACGCTGGGCGCGGACACGGCGTGTGCCTGACCACTCTCCGCGGCCGGGACCGGTCTCTGCCGCGGTACGGGTACGGGCATCGTCTTGGGTTCCTTCCCTCCCCCCGAGGGCACGGCGGGCCGAGGACCTCGACCCGTTCCCCGGAACTCGCCGTCGTGCGAGCAGGGGATGCCCGGTGCGGGGACCTTAGCGTCAGGCGCCGCCGCAACGGAATGCTTGGCGGGCCGCCGGGCAGCAATCGGCCACAGTCATATGCCGCATCCTGTACCGCACTTGGACATGGCAGGGCTTTCCCTTGAGATGACGAATGTCACGCGGGAAGGGTTGATCCCCAGGGGAAAGGTGGCGAGAGTCACGTGCGATGGGTCACGGGCTGACTCGGGGTGAGTCCCGGGAGGCTTTCGAGCCGCCGGCCACATCCACAGGGGCGCGGGGAACTGCGCGACAAACCACAACGAACCCGCGCACAAGGAGCGCACCGAGACCGCCCCCTCATCCCCCAGCGGGGGTCTGGGGGCGGCAGCCCCCAGAAAAACCGGCACCCCACAGCGGAGCGTCACGCGTCGGGTCGTACGACCCCAAGGATCGGCATCGAACCCGCCCCCGCGAGCGTCACCGTACGACCGGGGCGCGGGGCGTGGATGATCGAACCGTCGCCCATGTACATCGCCACATGGCTGGCGTCGGAGTTGTAGATGATCAGGTCCCCGGGGCGCATGTCCTTGATGTCGATGTGCTCCAGCTGCTTCCACTGCTCCTGTGAGGTACGGGGTATGACCACACCGGCGGCGGCCCACGCCTGGCTGGTGAGGCCGGAGCAGTCGTAGGTGTCGGGACCCTCGGCGCCCCATTCATACGGCTTGCCCATTTGGTCCGTCGCGAACTTCACGGCCTTCTTGCCCGACTCGGACGCGCTGCCGTTGATCTCGTCGAGAATGCCGGAGCCGAGCCACTCGGCCTGCGCCTGCTGCGCGGCCTGCTTCTCCAACTCGGCCAGCCGCTCCCGCTCGTCGTCCTCCAGCTCCGATTCCAGTTCCTCGGCGGCGGAGATCTGCTTCTCGATCTTCTTCTTGGCCTTCTCCTTGGCCTTGCGGTTGGCCTCCAGCTTCTCCCAGCGGGCGTTGGCGTCCTGTGAGTACTGCTTCAGGTCCTGCTGCGTCCTGTTCATCTCGGCGAGCAGACCCTTGGTCGCCAACTGCCCCTGGCGCAGCCGGTCCGCGCCCTCCAGGAAGTCCTGGGGGTTCTCACTCAGCCACAGCTGCACCTCGGGAGGGAGGGCGGCGCCCCGGTACTGCGCCCGGGCGGCGGCGCCGATCAGGTCCTGCAATTCGTCCAGTTTCTCCTGGCCCTCGACGATCTCGTGGGCCAGATCGACGATCTCGGCGGACTGCTTGTCGGCCTTCTCCTCCGCCGCGTTGTACGCGTCCGTCGCGACCGCCGCGTCGTGGTAGAGGCCCTCCAGCTTGGTGCGCACCTTCTCCAACTCCTCGTTCGTCACGGGAGCGGACGAGGAGTCCGTACCGGTACCGGACGGCGAGGGTGTCGGGGTGGGGGTGGGTGAGGGCGTGGCCGGCGCGGGTGTCGGCTCGGTGGGTATGGCCTGGCTCGCGTACGCCGTCATCGGTGCGCCCAGTACGGTCACCGCGCAGACCACGGCCACGGCCGCCATGGTCAGGCTCCGCTTGCCGGCTCCCATGCCCCTTGCCCCCAAACTCACCTGAACAGAAAAAAACCAACCGAACAGAACTGGTTAACCGTCAGTAACTTCCCGTCGCCCGGGTGATCGTGTCATGTCGTCGCTGATCGCGACAGAGGCGGGCAAGAACTCCCTCCCCTTCGCCCCCGCTTCGTTCCCCCTCGGCCCCCCTTCCGCTTCCCTTCGTGTCCACTCGCATGACAGCGCCCCTGAGTGTGTGACGAACGCCGCGGCCCAATTGTTCCCGTGCGTCACGGAAAAGTCGCGGAGTGTCACCACTCCCCCCTGTGGAGGCCGAGTTGAGTGGCTCACCGCCGCGGTGCCAACGCCTCCCACGCCACCGTCACTTCGCCCTGACGCCAACGGGTCGGCCCGTCCTGGACCGGCCAGTCGGCGGTCAGCGCGCGGACCGTACGAATCCACCGCTGACGGGCACCGTACGAGGCGTACGGCGCGGCGGCGGCCCAGGCGCGGTCGAAGTCACGGAGGAACGCGTGAACCGGCTCACCGGGGACATTGCGGTGGATAAGGGCCTTCGGAAGGCGCTCGGCCAGATCGGAGGGCCGCTCCAGCGACCCGAGCCGCGTGGCGAAGGTGACCGTACGGGGCCCCTCCGCCCCCAGGGCGACCCACACATGCCGCCGCCCGATCTCATCACAGGTCCCCTCCACCAACAGCCCGCCGGAAGAAGGGCGGGCGGCCGACGCCGGCTCCAGCCGGGCGCACAACCGCTCCCACACCGCCGCGACCTCGTCCTCGTCATACTGCCGCAGCACGTTCGCCGCCCGGATCAGCGTCGGCCGCCCCGGCACCGGCACCTCGAAACCCCCGTGCCGAAAGCCCAGCCCCTCACACTCGTACGCCTTCGCCGCCGCGACCCGCGCCGGATCGATCTCGACCCCGACGACCTCCGTACGGGGCGCTACCGCACGCAACCGCCGCAACAACTCGACCGCCGTCCAGGGAGCGGCCCCATACCCGAGATCCACAGCGACCGGGGCAACGGCCCGACGAAGCTCCACCCCATGCGTGGCGGCGATCCAGCGATCCATACGACGAAGCCGATTGGGATGGGTGGTACCTCGGGTGACGGTACCGATGGGACGCGGAGCCATGCCGACGAGCGTAAACGCCCCAAACCCACACCCCGACGCCCAGCCCGCCCTCCCCACACACCAAAGCCCCCGCCCTACCGAGTAATGGCGGAACGGGGGCTGGGGCCGGAGGCTTTCAGGCGGGCGTCCGCCTACTTCTTCTTCCCCTGGGTCTTGCGGGGGATCTTGGTGAGCTGGGTTTTTGCTGGTCAGGGGTGGTGGGGGCGTGCGGCTGGTGGTCGTCGTTGGTCGTCATTGGCCACTGGTGAGCGGCCTCGGACGGCCCAGGGACGGCCCAGCCTTATCGGATGCAGGGCCGCGCTCGGCTGACGGCGGGCACCTTCGATGCGGCCCGTCTGGACCTCAGCCGACGACAGCCAGCCACGATGGCGGGAGCGCCGACCGATCAGGCGCGCGTGTGCCTCGCTGTACCCCCACCGGCCTCAGCCGCGCTGCCAATGCCGTCGACCAGAGCAAGCCGCGACCGCTGGTCCGTGACCACGGCTCCGGAGCCCTCAGCTTGGAAAGCTGCGTCTATCCGGAGCCTGCTTGCGCGCTGACCTGGTTGTATGGTCGCTTCATGGCCTCTTCGGGCTCGGCTGCTTTCTCTGTGATTCTCGGCTGCTCCCCGCTCGATCTGGTGCGGTTGTGGTGCGGCTTTGTCACAACGTCATAGGAAGAGCCGCCCACAGACCTAGATGAGTCCTTGGAGCGCCGCCACGAGGTTGAACACTGCCGGCAACACAAAGATGCCGCCCACACCGATCCACACGCACCCGGCGGTTCGGTGGCCGCGGCTTGGTAGCGGCGGTGAGACCAGCCGATCGGCAGTTCTCATCGTCTCGTTCGGGGCGAGCAGACTGCGCCCGGTACGGCGCTGCCTCCGCCCCACCCATATGAAGAAGACCGCAGACGCGGCCGTGAAGACCGCCAGTTGGAGGTGCTCACCCGGCGAATCAGCGCCAGCAAGCGTCACGGCCATGTACGACACAACATCTCCCCCCACAGGATCACGGTGTGTGGATCACCTTACGACGGCTCAACCATGTCAAGCGGGTTGGGCGCCGCCACGGCTGCCCTCTCCACACGCTTTCCAACTGTGGTGGCGGTGCCAGGGGCCTCGGACGGGGCCGTTCACCTGCGTTCATGGCCGTCCGGTCGTGGGAGCGGCTACCGCCGTCGATCTCGCCTGAACGAACGTGAACGGCGCTGAATGAGACGGAAACTGAGACGGACGTGCGGTTGGGGGGAGGCTCGAACCTTCCCCAGGCGGGATGAGGCGATCGGCGTCCTCCGCGTCGTCCACGTGTCCATGGGTGTCGACGGTGATGGGGGTGGCTCGCCTTCGGCGGTTACGAGTCATGCGAGTACCAGCTCGGTCAGTGGTGTGCTGTCTGGGCCTTCGTCCTTCCAGCACGCTCGCCACCCACTGCCGGGCACGGTTCGCCCGATCATCGTTTCGGAACCGGTGAAGATCGCGAGCCATCTCGTCCCGTTGAAGTAATGCTTGCAGTCATCGTCCATGACGGCAGCGGGCGGCCTCGTCGTGGAGGTGACCGACCTTGGTGACTTGATGAGATCTCAGCCGGGAAATCGCGATCATCTGGGGCTGCTTCCCAGGCTGACCTGCGCGGATGACTGCTCCACGGTCTTGGGGCTGGCTAGTCACCGTGGTTCCCCGCAGGCATTCTCCGGACTCGGGAAGCGGCGCTGATGTCATCAGCCAATCCTTCCGCGAGACGGAAACCGTGCCCTCGGAGACTTAAGAGTGAGCCACACCATGAGCGAGGGGGCGAACGGATCGAAGAAGCATGCCACTCTAGCGATGATGTTCGATTGCTTCTGGTGAGGCGACAGAGCAAAATTGATCTGCGCTGGAGGGCGATAGCAGGGGGTTCTGGCGCTGTCTCGGTAGGGTGAGGGTATGGGGACGGACAGCCGCGCTTTTGGATCATGGCGCCTGCAAGGTGGGCGCTATGAGCAACCAGGCTTGCCTGTTGAGGTCCTGGCTGAGTTCGCCAGGTATGAACGCTTGGTGGTGGACGTGGCTCGGGGGCTCTATAAGAAGCGTCATGCATCGCGCCAGCGTGTTCCCAGAGGCTTCGCCTCCTCCTTCTCGCTTCGCCTCTCCGATATCCGCAGAGGGAGCGTAATTCCGGTCCTGGAGAGGACCGCAGTTGATGCTGATGCACTTTTCGATGATCGCGATGCTGGAATCTTCGAAGAGGCTCGGATGGTCATTCAAGATGCCCTTCGATCGATCCAGGATGGGTCGGGTATTCCGCGAACATTTCCGCCACATGCGTTGCGAGAGTTTTCGCGTTTCGGAAGAAGTCTGCGGGATGATGAGCTCATCGAGTTCGACAGCGGAACTTCCAGCGCTGTCATTTATTCGCAACCTGTCCGCCGCCAAATCCAGGAACAGGCACGCCTTGAAAGATTCGAAATCGAAACCCTAGTCTCGGGCCAGGTCGTTGGGGTTAGTGCGGATAAGGGTATCTTCGAATTTCGCCTCACCCGGGGTGACAAGGTGGTTCCAGGACGCTTCTCTTCGGACGATATTGTTGCGGATCTAAAGCAATATCTAGATCGTTCTACGATGGCTCCGACTGTCGCCATTAATGCTGTGGCTATTCAGTCGATGAATGAAGAGATCATCGAGATTCAAGACGTCCTGTCCATTGAGCCGGTTCTTCCTCCTGAGTGGTCGGAACGCCTTGCTGAACTTCACGATCTCGAAGCTGGCTGGCTAGATGGAGTGGGGAAACAGGTAAGCCGCAAGGTTCTTCGTGAAGTTGAGTCGCTGCTGCTTGAATTCCTGGACGAGCAAGTCCAGCGCCCCTTTATCTACCCGACAGAAGAGGGCGGCGTACAACTAGAGTGGCCTTATTCGACGGGTGAAGTAACGCTGAGTATTACGCCGGATGAGAAAGTAGAGGCTTTCGCATTCTCCAAGGAAGATGACCGGGAGAATGATCGGACCTTCCACTGGCGACAGCTGAGCGAGATTGCAGAGTTCGTGATCGGGGGGATCATCGAATATGCCGACTGATGGCTCGAACCTTCGTCCTGGTGAGTTCGAGATAACAGATATGGAAGAGAAGCTCTGGCGCCAAGTTCATCCTATCTGGATCCATGAAGGACGGGTCACCAGTCAACTGTTCAGTCCCACGCCTAAGGACTCGGGTGAACTCTCCGTGACGAGAGCTTCAGTGGTCACTGCCGAGGCTAGCCATCAGCACCACACCGAGATAATGGGGCTGAAGTCTATAGGCGTCTATTGCGTGGACGTTGCCGAGGTGCAAGATGTGGGCCTTAATGCGGTAGACGATTCCCAAGTCGACGATGGTGTGGAACGTCCTCCAGGGCACGCATTTGTCGACTTCAAGGCTGTACCGGCCGTAAAGCAACAGAAGAGGCGCGCAAGCGCATTGCGTGATAAGGCTGAGAAGCGCGGTTGGCAGCACGGTCCGACCGCTTGAGGTTTGTTCGGAAAGTGGCGCGCTGATTGACAGTTAGCGCTTCTGGACTTTGGTATAGCGACTTCATGGGTCTGCCTATAGGCTGCTCGCCGGGTCATGAATCCGGACTGGGGCGTCTGCAACTCAGCCGACGACAGTCGGCTACAACGGTGGGTGCTTCGGCCGATCAGGCGAACGTGCGCCAGGGTGCATCCATCACTGGGCTCTAGCCGCGTTGTTAGCGGGCATCTGACAGAGTAGGCCGCGCCGGCGGAAGCGTAGCGGTGGGCCCTGAGATGATGGCACCTTGAGACTTTTGGAGAATGAAGACCTTTGCCGCTTCATACAGGTTCCCCAGATAAGTGGGAACGTGTATGAAGCGAGGAGTGAGGTCAGCCGATCCTTATTCAGTGAGTCAAGCGTTGAAAACTGCGATCAGTAGCCGAATCCAGCAATCAGCGGAACACAGGAAGCCCACGGCTCTGATCAGTTCAGATGCCGTGGGATAATGTCATTCATTATCTGCTTACGTTGGACAGAGTAGAACTTCCTCAGACTTTGATTCGTGCCAAGTGGATTGCGTACCCTTACTTAATGTGCATAGGGGCAGCGCCGGAATCTCGCCACACGTTTACAAGGCGGGAACCGATCTCTGTCAGGCACCAGGTATCCATTGACTCCTCTGAATCTTCGGACCCGGCGTCCATCATTTTGATGTAGCCATCCGATTCGAGAGAACGCAAGGAATCTCGCGCGCTGCTTGCATAAAGAAAATGGGTACTTGTGTTTTCTGAAAATACCCAAAGCAAGATATACTCGGCGCGAGTATATCTCTTGAGAGTCCATGCAAGGCGCGCTTTGGTTAGGCGAATTTCACGCTCTGGAAAGTCTCCTGTGTCAAACTCCCTGTGGTGGTTTGGGCATAGGTAGATAAGATTGCCAAAGTCGTTTCCTCCTCCCTTCTTGGAAGGTGTGATGTGCGCCAACTCAATAGTTGTACTCTGGCAGTAGCGGATGGGACACTTTCCGTCGACCTCCCGTCGAAGATCTATTTTGAGTCTGGTTGAAGTAGCTCGGCTAATCCTGGATGCTAGTACTCGCGTGGCGGCTGGCGATGTCATCTCAAGGGGCGCCGTATTTTCGCTCGTGATGATATCGCTGTGGTCTGTAAATTCGTCATGACTTGCCAGGGAAGAGTCTGCCAGGAGAATCCACAGAGAGTGAAATTTCTGAGCCACTTTTCGAGGTTCGGGTCTGGTTACATCCAACGACGCTAGTACGAGTACTAGGGCTTCCATCTTGCGCCATCTTGGAATTGATTTACCGGACAGGATGTTAGAAGCCCCCTGATGTGAAATCACATCGCAGTTGTCGCCGAGATGGATTGATGCGTTGCTGATGGATTTTATTCCTGGGAATCCTGCTCGCCTGTAGAGTTCGTGAAGTTTAATCAATAGATCTCGATGTGCACCGGCAGGTAAATCTTTCTCGTTGGGAAGTCGAATCATGCTCGCCCCTGGATGAGTCATCGGTGTCTAGTGGGGTCAAGTATGGCAAACCAGGAGGGGAATCCTCCACGTCTAATAGGGTCAACTTAGGTCAATACTCTTCCACTTGCGGCCCTCCGCATGGGGAGGGCGAAAGGCTGGTGCAGGGTCAAGGCGGCCCAATCGAACAAGTGATGTGGAGAGTAGGAACATGAAGAGGGTCATGCCGCTGATCAAGATCATCATTGGCGCTGTGGTCGCGGGTCTCACGCGTGCCTTCGTGGCAGAGGAGTTGGACTCTCAGGAGTAGGTGCCGAGGTCGGTGGAGCGGCTTTGGGGTGGCGCTGCTTTGGCGCGAGTGATCATGGCCCCGTAAGCTTCCGGCGCGTCGGGCAGTCTGTGGACCTGCCCGGTAAAGCACGACGTTGGGGCCATGATCTTCGAGGCTCGCGCCAAAGTGGCTCCGTAACTGCCTGTTCTCTATCCGCTCGTGTGGTCGGTGTGGTTCGAACAGAGTGCTGGATCGGGTGAGTTGAGCGGTGTTGAGGCATGAAGGAAGGGCCTCTTGGTAGCTCGCGGTTGTCGAATCCAGCGAATTGCAAGAGGCCCTGGTGTTGAAGTGTTGCGTGGTGGTGGCCGACGGGTCCAGTCCGGCCACCCCTGGGTGTGACTGTCTCGCTCACCGGTTCGGGAACGCGGCTGACCGGCCGGGCCGGCGGCCACGGTACGGCTCCGACATGAGCGATACGGAGTGGGCCCTGGTGCGGGATCTGCTGCCGGTGCCGGGGTGGATGGCGGGCCGGGGCGGCCGTCCGGAGGGGTATTGTCACCGCCAGATGATCGACGCGGTGCGCTACCTCGTCGACAACGGCATCAAGTGGCGGGCGATGCCTGCGGACGTTCCGCCCTGGCCTCGCGTGTATGCCTTCTTCGCACGCTGGCGGGATACCGGGCTGGCGGCCGAGCTGCACGACCGGCTGCGCGGAGCCGTCCGTGACGCTGAGGGCCGCGAGGAGGAGCCGAGCGCGGGCGTGGTGGACTCCCAGTCGGTGAAGGCAGACTCCACCGTCACCCTCGCTTCACGGGGCTTCGATGCCGGGAAGAAGATCAACGGACGCAAACGGCACCTGCTCACCGACACGCTCGGACTCCTTTTGGCCGTGCTGGTCACGCCGGCGTCCACGACCGACCGGGACGCCGCCCGCATCCTGCTGCCCGCAGCAAAGAAGCGCTTGCGGCGGCTTGCGCGGATCTGGGCCGACGGCGGCTACCGCGGCCATCTCCAGGACTGGGCTGCCCAGCACCTCAGACTCGTTCTCGATGTCGTCCGCCGCAGCGATGACGTCAGTGGCTTTGAGGTCCTGCCCCGCCGTTGGGTGGTGGAAAGATCCTTCGCCTGGTTCCTGCGCAGCCGGCGCCTGGTCCGTGACTACGAACGGCGCACCGACACCAGCGAAACCGTCATCCTGTGGTCGATGACCGCACTCATGAGCCGCCGCCTGGCCGCTCAGCACCAGCACCAGGAACTCGTTCCGGCGCGGGCGGCATGAACCTGCCCGGCTTTTCCTCCACCAGCCAGCCCCGCTCCACCAGCCGCTTCAGACGAGCCCTTGCGCCCTCGACCCGGGAGACGGACGCACTGTCCCAGCCCAGCACCACCGCTGCCCGCCGGGCACCCAGCCCGTCTTCTCCCGCCTCCAGGGCGGCGGCCATCAACGCCTGGTAGTCCACGGACAGGTCCTCGACCCCGGCCGCGTTCTCCCGATGCGGCACCGCGCGTCGCGGTCCCACCGGTTTCCTCCGCGACACCTCGCCGACCACCACGGTCGGTGCTCCCTCCTCGGCCAGCGCCTCCAGATACTGCTCCAGACCGATCGCCCTTCGCCTGAGGACTTCTTCAGCGTCCGCCAAGTCCGCCCGCACCCGTTCCAGCTCGGCCTCCAACTCCTCAACCCGCGCCACCGCGGCCTTCCGCCGCCCTTCCAGAACCGCGCGCATCGACGGCATCCGACACCCCCACGGCAACTCGATCAGCAACGAGCCGAGGCTTCCGTGACAGCTGCAATCCCATGTCGGACCAGCGAAATCCGCACACGAGGTTCGGAAAGAGAACGACCTCTAAAGCCGTGGAACCGACCGCCCCAGCCGCGACGTACCCCTTCTCTGGCCTCAGGCGGCGGACTGCTCAGTGCGCGGCACGGACACCGGCCGGGCTGGAGCGGGGCGGAGACAGGAGCGCAGGCCCGGCCGGGGGCCGGGCCGCGCGCGGGGAGCGGAGCGAGCCGCCTTGAACCAGTAGAGAAAGTTGTAACTCAGTCGGTCTGCTGGGGCGGCTGGGGTTTGAATTGGTATGCACAAGCGGGGAGTTCGCCACCTTGGCGGTGTGCGAGGGGCAGGAAGATCACGGGGTGGATCGTCCATGTGATGCGGGTGGTGGCGTTGGTGACCGATACCGTGCAGGGTTCGTGCCGTAGGAGGGCGCGTCGGGTGTCTATGCGGGCGTCGTACAGCCAGTGCCATGCCTGTTGGGATGCCTCCGGGTCGAAGGCTGGTGAGATGGTGCGGAGTGCGACGGCAACCCATCGGTCTGCCTGGGGTGCCGAGTAGGCGTCGAACGATCCTTGGAACGTCAACTCGTCCTCGTTGGTGAGGTCTTCTGTCCAGCATTCGCACCAGTAGCCCTGGCGGGCTTCGCTGTTCAGCACAGGTGGTCTCCCGGTCGGGTGCCGGTGAACAGTTCCGCGGTGACGGTGTAGCCGCTCTTGCTGCCGTGGATGACGACCCGGTGGGCGAGTGCGGTGACCATGCCCAGGCCCCTGCCGTGCTCGGCCTCCTGGTCGTGGTGCTCGACTTTGGGGGCCGTGGCGGTTCCTCCGCCGTCCGTCACGGACAGGGCGATGAACTGTGGGGAGACGGCGAGGGCCAGGTGGAAGCGGCCGGATTCCAGGCCGCTTGCGGTGTGGAGGATGGCGTTCGCGCTCAGTTCGCTCACGATCAG
>NZ_JBSFVY010000059.1:0-37954 GCF_053592555.1 Streptomyces sp. NPDC002643 | reverse complement strand
CGCGCATCCGGCGCACGGTGAACTCCGGCATGAGCAGCCGCCGCAGGCGCGTGTGCTCCGGCGGGTCGAACGCGGGCAGCATCCCCGCCAGCATCCTGGCCCGGGCCTGCGCGTCCTGCTCACCGCCCGCGTCGGACAGGACGCGGGCGGAGCTGAATCGCTCCGGGTCCGACAGCACCTCGCGTACGTCCTTGTAGCGGCAGACCAGATACGCGGTCCCGCCGAACGGCGTCCGCGTCGCCAGCACGCCCTCGCGGTCCCTGACCCGGGCCAGCTCCTCGACCGGACCGAACCCGCTCCGCCGCATCTCCAGCGGTAACTCCGGCGTGTGCGTCATCTTCGTCCCGCCCATCGCGTGGTCGTGTGAGGCGCTCCGCACGCTACCAGGTAATTGTTAGGTGACTACCACTTATGAGGGGGCCGGTCCGCCCGGTAGTCGGCCGTAGGGGTCTGACGTGCGGGTTTCCTCACCACTCAGTACCTGGAGGAGGCCGGCCAACTCGCCGAGAGGCGGCTCACCCCGCAGATCCCCGGCGACGGCAGCGACGCGAACCGCGCCGGCATCAACGGCGGTACCGCCGACCGGGCCGACCGCATCGCCTGCCTGGTCCCCGGCATTCCGCTCGTGACCGCCGCCTCCTCCCGTCGGCCCAGCCGGGCGAGGGCGAGTGCTCGGGAACGGAAGAGCGCGCTGTGCGCCGGGACGCGGGCGGTGCGCAGGGCCACCACCGGATCGCGCAGGTCCTCGCCCGTTCCGGAGTCCATGCTCCCGTCCCAGAGGGCACGGACCGCCTCGGCCTCGGCCAAGGACCCCGCGTGATCCCCCGCCCTGGCCCGCTCGGCGCTCGCCGCCTCGTGCAGCAGCAGGGCGGAACTGTCGATACGCGTCTCGTCCAGCGCCAGCCGGTACCCCGTCGGCGTGTTCACGACCAGATCGGCGCCCAACTGCCCCCTGAGCCGTGACACCAGGATCTGCACGGCCTTGCCCGGCCGTTCCGGCAGCGCGTCCGGCCACAGCCCCTCCACCAGCCGCCCCGTGCTGCAGCCGGTGCGCGGCTCCTGCGCCAGCAACGCCAGCAGCCCGCACAGCCGGGGCTCGGTGATCTCACGTCCGCGACAGGTCCGCGCTCGCTCGTCTCACCCCACGTGCACCCTCGGCCGCCGTGACCGGTCCGGCTCGGCCTCTCTGAGGACCTCTCTGGTGACCGGGGCGACCTCGCCCTGGCCGAAGAGGAAGAAGCGGAGGAAGTTGGCGAAGGGGTTGCCCTCGGTCCACTCGAAGTAGATGTGCGGGATGCGGTCGGTGGTGTCGCGTACGTGCAGCAGGAAGGCGGCCAGGGAGTTGGAGACCGAGGAGGACTCCAGGGTGAGGACCCTGAAGCGGTCGTGCATGACCTCGCCCCGGACCGTCAGACCCGACTCGAACTCCGAGGGATCGGTGACCGTGACCTCGACGAACACGAAGTCCTCCGCCGTGGGGACCTCGTTGTCGGCGCGGATCTGCTCGATCTTGTCGCGGTACTCGGCGATGTCCCGGTTGTCCGGCTCATTGGCGATGAAGCGGATCTTGCGATGGGCCATATCCCTGACGAATCGTTCCGCCATGGCATCCAGTTCGACATGGGTGACACGTGGCTCGAAAGCGCGGGCGAGACGGGACAGCAGCGAGACGAGGATGATCGCGGCGATGAAGCAGGCGCCGATCTTCACACCGTCGGGACGCTCGATGACGTTGAGGACCGTCGTGTAGAGGAAGACGGCCGAGATGATGACACCGAAGGCGATGGTCCAGTTGCGCTGGCCGGCCTTGCGCGCGGCGATGGTCACCGCGATCGCCGCCGAACTGATCAGCACCAGGACACCCGTCGCGTACGCCCCGCCCTGGGCGTCCACGTCCGCGTCGAAGATCCAGGTGACCAGGAAGCCGACCAGGGTGAACACGATGACCATGGGGCGCACGGCGCGGGCCCAGTGCGGGGCCATGCCGTAGCGGGGCAGATAGCGCGGCATCAGGTTCAGCAGACCGGCCATGGCGGAGGCGCCGGCGAACCAGAGGATCAGGATCGTGGAGACGTCGTAGACCGTGCCGAAGGCGTTGCCCAGATAGTCGTGGGCGAGATAGGCGAGGGCGCGGCCGTTGGCGCTGCCGCCCTCCTCGAACTCCTTCTCGGGGATGAGGAGGGTGGTGATGAAGCTCGTGGTGATCAGGAAGACGCTCATGATCACCGCTGCGGCCGTCAGGAGTTTCTTCGTGCCGCGGATACGGCCGCGCGGGTTCTCCTCGGTCTCGCCCGGGTCGCCCTGGACGTGGGGCATCACCGCCACGCCGGTCTCGAAGCCGGAGAGGCCGAGGGCCAGCTTCGGAAAGACGATGAGCGCCACGCCGATCATGACGAAGACGTTTCCGTGCTCGGCGGTCAGGGCCGACGACCAGTCGGTGATCACATGCCCCTCCGTGATCACATGCCAGAGGCCGACGACCACCACGACGGCGTTCAGGGCGAGATAGACGCCGACCAGCGCGACCGCGACGCCGATGGCCTCCAGGAAGCCCTTGAGGAACACCGCGCCGAGCAGGGCGATCAGCACCATCGTGATCAGCATCTGCTGGTCGTGCAGCGCGCTGTTCAGATGCGGGTTCTCCACGAGGTGGGTGGAGGCGTCGGCGGCGGAGAGGGTGATGGTGATCAGGAAGTCGGTCGCCGCGAAGCCCAGCAGGGTCAGGACGAAGAGCTTGCCCTTCCAGAAGGTCAGCAGCCGCTCCAGCATGGCGATCGAGCCCTGGCCGTGCGGGCTCTCCTCGGCCACGCGCCGGTAGACGGGCAGCGCGCCGGCGAGGGTGACGATCACCAGGACGATGGTCGCGACGGGAGAGAGGAGACCGGCCGCGAGAGCGGCGATGCCCGGCTGGTAGCCGAGGGTGGAGAAGTAGTCGACACCGGTCAGGCACATCACCCGCCACCAGGGCTGGCCCTTGTGGGCGAGATCGGAGGACGGCTCCTGCTCGGCCTCCGGTGCCGACGGCGCCGACGGTGCCGTCCGTGCCGCCTTCCCGGCCTTGCCCATGTCGGACAGGCCCTCCAGCATCCAGGCCCGCAGACGGTGCGGTGGGCGTTCGGTGGTGGCCATCGGCGTGCTCCAGGTGGACTGCTCTGCGTGGGTTTCGGCCATCACGCGGACGGCGGGAACAGCGTAAGCAGAGAGTGACGTCAGGGCCCATGGGAAGAGGGGTCCTGGGGCGTCAAGACTCCGTTAAGAGCGCCGGGGTGTGTCGACGGACACACGGAGCGAGGAGGTCAGCACACCGAAGGCTCCGGTACGCGGCGGTAGACGGCGGTACGCGGCGGCCGGGTGGAACCCTCCACGAGGTTTCCGCCCGGTCACGGGGTGTGAGCAAGGGCTCGGCGGGCCGCGTGGGAGGCGCCGGCCGGCTGCTGTGCGCCGCCCGAAGGATCAGGAGCCGTCAGGGTTCCGTCAAAGCTGTGGGGGCCGCCGTAAGGGAGCCGTCAACGAGCGGTCCGATTCGGCCACGAGGGCGCTTTCCTCTAATCGTCCGTGTTCACCGAACCTCACTCCAGGAGTTCGCGATGGCCGATCTGGCCTTCGTCGTCACCACGATCGCGGCTTTCGCGCTCGTCGCCCTCGTCGCCAAAGGGGTGACGAAGCTGTGACCGCCGAGAACGTCGTCGGCCTGGTCGTGGCCGTCGCCCTGCTGGGTTATCTCGTCCTCGCCCTGATCTTCCCGGAGAGGTTCTGAGATGACATCAGCCGCTGCCGCAGCGGGGGGCACGGGGCCCGTACTCGCCGGCGTGCTCCAACTGCTCGCCCTCATGGGCGCACTCGCGCTCGCCTACGTCCCCCTCGGCACCTACATGGCCAAGGTCTACTCCTCCGACAAGCACTGGCGCGTCGAGCGATGGATCTACCGGGGCATCGGCGCCGACCCCGCCACCGAGATGCGCTGGCCCGCCTATCTGCGCGGTGTCCTCGCCTTCTCCGTGGTCGGTGTCCTCTTCCTCTACGCCCTCCAGCGGCTCCAGGGCGTGCTGCCCGGCTCGCTGGGCTTCTCCTCGATCGACCCGGACCAGGCGTTCAACACCGCTGCCTCGTTCGTGACCAACACCAACTGGCAGTCGTACTACGGCGAACAGTCCATGGGCCATGTCGTACAGGTCGCCGGGCTCGCCGTGCAGAACTTCGTCTCGGCGGCCGTCGGCATCGCCGTCGCCGTGGCGCTGGTCCGTGGCTTCGCCCGGTCGCGGACGGGGGAGCTGGGCAACTTCTGGGCCGACCTGGTGCGGGGCGTCACCCGCATCCTGCTGCCGGGCGCCGCGATCGCGGCCGTCGTGCTCGTCGCGTGCGGTGCGATCCAGAATTTCTCCGGCATCCATGAGGTCGGTCAGTTCATGGGCGGTTCGCAGCAGTGGAACGGCGGGGCCGTGGCCTCCACCGAGGCCATCAAGGAGTTCGGCACCAACGGCGGGGGCATCTTCAACGCCAACTCCGCCCACCCGTTCGAGAACCCGACGCCGTTCACCAACCTCTTCGAGATCTTCCTGCTGCTGGTGATCCCGTTCTCGCTGACCCGCACCTTCGGTGTGATGGTCGGCAGCGTGAAGCAGGGGTACGCGATCCTGGCGACGATGGCCACCATCTGGGTCGGTTTCGTGGCCCTGATGATGTGGACCGAATTCACCCACCACGGCCCGGCGTTCGAGATCGCCGGCGGGGCCTACGAGGGCAAGGAGGTCCGCTTCGGGGTCGGCGCCTCGTCGATCTTCGCGGTGTCGACGACACTGACCTCGACCGGCGCGGTGGACTCCTTCCACTCCTCCTTCACCGGCCTCGGCGGCGGCATCACCATGCTCGGCATGATGCTGGGCGAGATCGCGCCCGGCGGTGTCGGCTCCGGCCTCTACGGCATGCTGATCATGGCGGTCATCGCGGTGTTCATCGCCGGTCTGATGGTCGGCCGCACCCCCGAGTACCTGGGCAAGAAGATCGGCACCCGCGAGATCAAGCTGGCTGCCTGCTACATCCTCGTCACCCCCGCCCTGGTGCTCGTCTTCACCGCGTTCGCGATGGCCCTGCCGACCCCGGCCCACTCCATGACCAACTCCGGGGCGCACGGATTCTCCGAGATCCTCTACGCCTACACCTCCGCCTCCAACAACAACGGGTCGGCCTTCGCCGGGCTGAACGCGGACACGCAGTGGTTCAACACCACCCTCGGTGTCGCGATGCTGCTGGGCCGGTTCGTGCCGATGGTGTTCGTGCTGGCGCTGGCTGGTTCGCTGGCCGAGCAGAAGCCGGTGCCGGTCACGGCGGGCACGCTGCGCACCGAGAAGCCGCTGTTCACGGGCCTGTTGGTGGGGGCGATCCTGATCATCACCGGTCTGACGTACTTCCCCGCGCTCGCGCTGGGCCCGCTGGCCGAGGGGCTGGCGTCATGACAACCGACGTAGAGAAGACCGACGTAGAGAAGACCGACATAGAGAAGCGGGACTCCATGTCCACTCCCACCCTGGCGCCCCATCAGGACGCGCCCACCGGGCACAAGCCCGCCGAAGGACGTGTCGGCGCGGGCCTCTTCGACCCCAGGCAGCTGGTGAAGTCCCTGCCGGACGCCTTCCGCAAGCTCGATCCCCGGGTGATGATCAAGTCGCCGGTGATGTTCGTGGTGTGGATCGGCTCCGTCCTGACCACGGTGTTCTCCTTCAAGGACCCGGGCGACTGGTTCGGCTGGACCATCAGTGCCTGGCTGTGGCTGACCGTCGTCTTCGCCAACCTCGCGGAGGCGGTCGCCGAGGGGCGGGGCAAGGCGCAGGCCGACACCCTGCGCAAGGCCAAGACCGACACCGTGGCCCGGCGGCTCACCGAGGACGGCGCCGAGGAGCGCGTTCCCGGCACCGAGTTGAGGATCGGTGACCTGGTCGTCTGCGAGGCCGGCGACATCATCCCCGGCGACGGAGACGTCGTCGAAGGCGTCGCCTCCGTCGACGAGTCGGCGATCACGGGTGAGTCGGCGCCGGTCATCCGGGAGTCCGGCGGCGACCGCAGCGCCGTCACCGGCGGGACCAAGGTCCTCTCCGACCGCATCGTCATCAAGATCACGACGAAGCCGGGCGAGACCTTCATCGACCGGATGATCAACCTCGTCGAGGGCGCGGCCCGCCAGAAGACGCCCAACGAGGTCGCCCTCAACATCCTGCTGGCGTCCCTGACCATCGTGTTCCTGCTCGCGGTGGCGACCCTGCCTCCGTTCGCGGACTACGCGGGCACGCATCTGACGATGGTCGTGCTGGTGGCGCTGCTGGTCTGTCTGATCCCGACCACCATCGGCGCCCTGCTCTCCGCCATCGGCATCGCGGGCATGGACCGCCTGGTCCAGCGCAACGTCCTCGCCATGTCGGGGCGGGCCGTCGAGGCCGCGGGTGACGTTTCGACGCTGTTGCTGGACAAGACCGGCACCATCACCCTCGGCAACCGTCAGGCCGCCGAGTTCGTGCCGGTGCGCGGGACGACCGAGGCGCAGGTCGCGGACGCCGCCCAGTTGTCGTCGCTGGCCGACGAGACACCCGAGGGCCGCTCCATCGTCGTACTGGCGAAGGAGAAGTACGGGCTGCGGGAGCGGCAGCAGGGCGAGCTGGGCGGGGCCGAGTGGATCGCGTTCACCGCGCAGACCCGGATGTCGGGCGTCGATGTCGACGGGCGCAAGGTCCGCAAGGGCGCGGCCGGTTCGGTCATCGCCTGGGTGCAGGAGCGGGGCGGGGAAGTCGCCCCGGACGCCGGCGAGTTGACCGACCGGATCTCCGAGGCGGGCGGCACCCCCCTGCTCGTCGCCGTCGAAGACTCCGAAGGCGCACGGGTGTTGGGCGTCATCCACCTCAAGGACGTCGTCAAGGACGGTATGCGGGAGCGGTTCGAGGAACTGCGCCGTATGGGCATCAAGACCGTCATGATCACGGGTGACAACCCGCTGACCGCGAAGGCGATCGCCGAGGAGGCGGGCGTCGACGACTTCCTCGCCGAGGCCACGCCCGAGGACAAGATGGCCCTGATCAAGCGGGAGCAGGCGGGCGGCAAGCTCGTCGCGATGACCGGTGACGGCACCAACGACGCGCCGGCGCTCGCCCAGGCGGACGTGGGCGTGGCGATGAACACCGGCACGTCGGCCGCGAAGGAGGCCGGCAACATGGTCGATCTCGACTCCAACCCGACCAAGCTCATCGAGATCGTCGAGATCGGCAAGCAACTCCTCATCACCCGGGGCGCGTTGACCACGTTCTCCATCGCCAACGACGTCGCCAAGTACTTCGCGATCATTCCGGCGCTGTTCGCGGCCGTCTATCCGGGCCTGGACAAGCTCAACATCATGGGCCTGGCCTCACCCGACTCCGCGATCCTCTCCGCCGTGATCTTCAACGCGCTGATCATCATCGCGCTGGTGCCGCTCTCCCTGAAGGGCGTGCGCTACCGGCCGGTCAGCGCCGACCGGATGCTCCGCCGCAACCTCACCGTCTACGGACTCGGCGGACTGATCGCCCCGTTCATCGGCATCAAGCTCATCGACCTGCTCATCTCCCTCATCCCCGGGCTGTAACTCATTGAAAGCGTGGTGAACGACCATGAACAACTCGCTGACGAACACCGCCCGGTTGCTCGGCGCGGGCCTGCGCGCCCTGCTCGTACTGACCCTGGTGACGGGAGTCGTCTACCCCCTGGTGATCACCGGCGTCGCCCAGGGCCTGTTCCACGACAGGGCCAACGGCTCCGAGATCACCTCGAACGGCAAGGTCGTCGGCTCGTCCCTGATCGGGCAGGCGTACAACCTGCCGCTGAAGAAGGGCCAGGAGACCCCGGAGCCCGATCTGAAGTGGTTCCAGGGCCGTCCGCAGAACGGGCTGGGCGCCAACAGCGTCAACACGCAGTACAAGCTCATACTGTCGGGCGCGACCAACCGGTCCGGTGACAACGCGGAACTCATCCAGTGGGTCAAGGACGCCAAGGCCGCCGTCGTCAGGGACAACTCCGTCCCCGGTCACACGGTCGAGCCGTCCGACGTCCCCGCCGACGCGGTCACCTCCTCCGCCTCCGGCCTGGACCCGGACATCTCCCCGGCCTACGCGGACCTCCAGGTCCACCGGGTCGCCGAGAAGAACGGTCTGCCCGTCGCCGAGGTCCAGAAGCTGGTCGACGAGCGCACCGAGGGCCGCACCCTCGGCTTCATCGGCGAACCGCGCGTGAACGTCCTCGAACTCAACATCGCCCTCAAGGCCCTCGTGGCGAAGAGCTGACGGCGGCACGGCGGCCCGGTGGCCCGGCGTACGACAGGAGAGGCACACACTCATGACCTCGGTGCTCGTGGTGGAGGACGACCCGCAGCTCGTACGGGCCCTCGTCATCAACCTGCAGGCACGTCACTACGGCGTCGACGCCGCCCCGGACGGGACGACGGCCCTACGGCTGGCCGCCGCCCGTCAGCCCGACGTCGTCCTTCTCGACCTCGGTCTGCCCGACATGGACGGCGTCGACGTCCTCAAGGGCCTGCGCGGCTGGAGCCGCGTACCGGTCCTGGTGCTCTCCGCCCGGCAGGCGTCCGACGAGAAGGTCGCCGCGCTGGACGCGGGCGCCGACGACTACATCACCAAGCCGTTCAGCATGGACGAACTGCTGGCCCGGCTGCGGGCCGCCGTCCGCCGCACCGAGGACACCGTGCTCGCCCCCGAGACGACCCTGGTCGAGACCGAGGACTTCGGCATCGACCTGCTCGCCAAGAAGGCCGTCCGGGACGGACGGGACATACGGCTGACGCCGACCGAGTGGCATCTGCTGGAGATCCTGGTCACCAGCCCCGGCCGGCTGATCAGCCAGAAGCATCTACTCCAGGAGGTCTGGGGCGTCTCGCAGAGCAACAAGACCAACTACCTGCGCGTCTACATGGCCCAGCTGCGCCGCAAACTGGAGAAGGACCCCTCGCACCCCCGCTATCTGATCACCGAGCCCGGCATGGGCTATCGCTTCGAGCCCTGACCGGGCCCTGACCGAAGCCCGACCGAGGGATGACGAGGGACCACATGGCACGCGGCAAGCTCCGGATCTACCTCGGTGCGGCACCCGGCGTCGGCAAGACCTACGCCATGCTCTCCGAGGCGCACCGACGTATCGAGCGGGGCACCGACTGCGTGGTGGCCTTCGTGGAACACCACCACCGGCCGCGCACCGAGGTGATGCTGCACGGCCTGGAACAGATCCCGCGCCGGGAACTGGGGTACCGGGACGGCGTCTTCACCGAGATGGATGTGGACGCCGTCCTGGCGCGCCGGCCCCAGGTCGCCCTGGTAGACGAACTCGCGCACACCAACGTCCCCGGCTCCCGCAACGACAAACGCTGGCAGGACGTCGAGGAACTGCTCGCCGCCGGCATCGACGTGATATCGACCGTGAACATCCAGCACCTGGAGTCCCTGGGCGACGTGGTCGAGTCGATCACGGGGGTACGACAGCGGGAGACGGTCCCCGACGAGGTCGTACGCCGGGCCGACCAGATCGAGTTGGTCGACATGTCCCCCCAGGCGCTGCGCCGCCGCATGGCGCACGGCAACATCTACAAGCCCGACAAGGTCGACGCGGCCCTCTCCAACTACTTCCGGCCCGGAAACCTCACCGCGCTGAGGGAGTTGGCGCTGCTGTGGGTGGCCGACCGGGTCGACGCGTATCTGAACGAGTACCGCAGCGAGCACCGGGTGTCGACGATCTGGGGCTCGCGCGAGCGGATCGTCGTCGGTCTGACCGGTGGCCCCGAGGGGCGCACGCTCATACGCAGGGCGGCGCGGCTCGCCGAGAAGGGCGCCGGCGGCGAGGTCCTCGCCCTCTACATCTCCCGCAGCGACGGCCTCACCGCCGCCTCACCCAAGGAACTCGCCGTCCAGCGCACCCTCGTGGAGGATCTCGGCGGAAGCTTCCACCAGGTCGTCGGAGACGACATCCCGGTCGCCCTGCTCGACTTCGCACGGGGTGTCAACGCCACCCAGATCGTCCTCGGCGTCTCCCGCCGCAGGAGCTGGCAGTACGTGTTCGGGCCCGGCGTGGGTGCCACGGTCGCCCGCGAGTCCGGGCCCGACCTCGACGTCCACCTCATCACCCATGACGAGGCGGGCAAGGGCCGGGGACTGCCGGTGGCCCAGGGCGCCCGGCTGGGCCGGTCACGGGTCATCTGGGGCTGGCTCGTCGGTGTGCTCGGCCCCGTCCTGCTCACCCGGCTCCTCACCGGCGTCACCCTGGACGTCGGCCTCGCCAACGACATGCTGCTGTTCCTGACCCTGACGGTGGCGGCGGCCCTCCTCGGCGGGCTGTATCCGGCCCTGGCCTCCGCCGTGGTGGGCTCCCTGCTGCTCAACTGGTTCTTCACCCCGCCCGTGCACACCCTCACCATCGCCGACCCCGAGAACATCGTCGCCATCGCGATCTTCGTCGGCGTCGCCGTGTCCGTGGCGTCGGTGGTGGACCTCGCGGCCCGCCGCACCCACCAGGCGGCCCGGCTGCGCGCAGAGTCCGAGATCCTCTCCCTCCTCGCCGGGAACGTCCTGCGCGGCGAGACCAGCCTGGAGGCCCTGCTGGAACGCGTCCGCGAGACCTTCGGCATGGAGTCCGCGGCCCTGCTGGAGCGAACCGGGGAGACGGACCCCTGGACCTGTGCCGGAAGCGTGGGGCACCGGCCCGCCGGGGCACCGGAGGAGGCGGACGTCGACGTACCGGTCGGCGACCACATGGCCCTGTCGCTGCGCGGCCGGGTGCTGCCCGCCGCCGACCGCCGGGTCCTCGCCGCGTTCGCCGCGCAGGCCGCCGTCGTCCTCGACCGTCAGCGGCTGCAGCACGAGGCCGACCGCGCCAAGGAGTTGGCCGAGGGCAACCGCATCCGCACCGCGCTGCTCGCCGCCGTCAGCCATGACCTCCGTACGCCCCTCGCCGGCATCAAGGCGTCCGTGTCCTCGCTGCGCTCCGACGACGTCGAATGGTCCGAGGCGGACCACGCGGAACTGCTGGCGGCCATCGAGGACGGCGCCGACCGGCTGGACCAACTGGTCGGCAACCTCCTCGACATGTCCCGCCTCCAGACGGGCACCGTCACCCCGATCATCCGCGAGACCGACCTCGACGAGGTGGTCCCCAGGGCGCTCGGCGGCGTCCCCGAGGACGGTGTGGACCTCGACATCCCCGAGACCCTGCCCATGGTCCACGTCGACCGGGGCCTGCTGGAGCGGGCCGTCGCCAACGTCGTCGAGAACGCCGTCAAGTACAGCCCGCCCGGAGAGAAGGTCCTGGTGGCCGCGAGTGCCCTCGCCGACCGGGTCGAGGTACGGGTCGTCGACCGCGGGCCCGGCGTCCCCGACGACGCCAAGGACCGCATCTTCGAACCCTTCCAGCGCCACGGCGACTCCCCGCGCGGCGCCGGCGTCGGCCTCGGCCTCGCCGTCGCGCGCGGCTTCACCGAGGCCATCGGCGGCACGCTCACCGCCGAGGACACCCCCGGCGGCGGCCTGACCATGGTCCTCGCCCTGCGCACGGCACCACAGCGAAGCCCGGCACAGCCGCCGGACGTACGGGCCAGGGCCGTGCCCTGACGGTTTGACGCACGTGGGTGCGGGCGTCCACCCGGATCGACTCGTACGCCGTCCGTCAGGTCTGCTCCCGCCACAGCGGTTCGCGCAGCGCTCTGCGGAGGATCTTGCCGACCGGGGACTTCGGCAGGGTTTCGATGAACTCGACGCGTTTGGGAACCTTGTAGCCGGCGAGTCGGGCGCGCACCGACCGCTTGATCTCGTCCGCTGTGGCGGAGTGGCCCGGCCGCAGGCTCACGAACGCCGTCACGGCCTCGACCCAGAGCGGGTCCGGAGCCCCGACGACGGCGCACTCGGCGACCGCCGGATGCGCGGCGACGGCGTCCTCGACCTCCCTCGGGTAGACGTTGTAGCCACCCGTGACGATCATGTCGCCGCGTCGGTCGACGAGGAAGTAGTAGCCCCGTTCGTCGACATGGGCCATGTCACGGGTGCGGACCCAGCCGTCCTCGGTGATCATCTCGGCGTTCAGCTCCGGCGCCCGGAAGTAACCGGCCATCTGGCTGGGCGACCTCACCTGCACCTCGCCGATCTCGCCCCGGCTCACCGCGTGCCCCTTGTCGTCGGCCACGCGGACGTCCATGTCGACCGAGGGCCGGCCGCAGGAACCGGCGAGCGCCGGGTCGAGATGGTCCGCCTCGTCGAGGGCCGTGATGGCGAGCGGGACCTCGGTCTGGCCGTAGTACTGCTTGAAGATCGGTCCCCAGGCGGCGATGGCGCGCTCGATCAGGGGCCGGGGCATGGGGCTCGCCCCGTAGACGACCGTGCGCAGCGACGAGACGTCGGCGTGCTCGATGTCGTCGCCGGCGAAGAGCATGCCGAGCATCGTCGGCACCAGGTTGACCTCGGTGACCCGGTGGCGGGCGATCGCCTCCAGATACCCTCGGGGCTCGAACCTGGGCAGGACGACGGAGACACCGCCCCGGAGCCAGTACGGCAGGACGAAGGTGCCGCTCGCATGGATGAGCGAGGCACCGTGCAGCATGACCGAGTCGGGTCCGGGCGACAGGAAGTTCGCGAGGATGTTCGCGGCGACGGCGGCGTACGAGCCCTGGGTGTGCGTGGCGGCCTTCAGTACCCCCGTGGTGCCCGAGGTGTGCAGCAGGAGCATCGTGTCGGACTCGCTCAGCGGCAGCCGGGGATCGGTGGGGTCCGCCGTGTCCGCCTCGGCCAGGAGGTCGATCCCGTCGGCCACTCCCGGGCAGCCGAGGCCCACGGTGCGGATGCCGGGCACGCTCGCGGCCAACTCCTCGGCCGCCGCGCCCAGTTCGCTCTGGTGCAGAAGCCAGGACGTTCCCGTCCCCTCCAGCATCCGGCGGTGTTCGGCCACCGAGAGACGGGAGTTCAGCGGCACCCGGACGAGGCCGGCCTTCAGACACGCGAAGTCGAGGGACATCGACCACAGGTTGTTGTCCATCAGCATGCCGAGGTGGTCGCCCTTCGCCATCCCGGCACCCAGCAGGACGTTCGCGAAGCGGTTGGCCGCCTCGTCCACCTCGGCGAACGTAAGGGAACGGTCTTCGAAGATCACAGCCGTTCGTGCTGAGTGGTGCACCGCACCGCGCCGTACGAGCTCGGCAGCCACAACCACGTCTCCTCCAGAACCAGTTCGCCGGAAACGGACCGCCCGATCGGTCCCATTGCACTGGGGAGCGTGAGGACGGGCAAGAGCGCGGGGAGCGGCGCGGTCCGGCAGCGGTGGCCGACGGAGGTCAGGGGGCTTGGGGCGTGGGGGCGGTCGGCGACGACCCGACGAAGTCCGAGGGCTCCGAGGGAGTGGAAAGGACCGCGGAAGGGACCGGAGAGGTGTCCGAGGGGGGCGTACCGGTGGCCTGGCTTTGTTCGGTCGCCGGGGGCTGTTCGGTGGGGACGGCGGAAGGGGACGCAGGGCCGGAGGTCGGGGGCCGGGACGGGACCGGCGACGGCGACTGAGGGGCCGTGGGCGTCGGTGAGGGGCTGACCGCCGGGGGTGGGGCGAGCGGGGGTGCCGGGGTCCCGGTCCTCGTGGAGAGGTACACCGGCAGCGCGACGAGGGCGGCCACCGCGCACACGGCACCGGCACCGGCAGCGGTACGCAGCAGCCGCCGCCGGGCGGCACCACGGCGAACCGCCTCATAGCGACCGGGCGGCGGCCCGAGAAGGGTGGCGGGGGGCCGCAGGACCACGCTCAACGGATCGTCGGCGTCGGTCTCTGGCCAGTCGCCCCCGGCCCCCGGCCCGTGGCTCCCGGCGCCTGGCCAGTCGCCCCCGGCCTCCGGGCTGTTGTCCCCGCTCCTCGGCCCGTGTCCCCCGGGCCCTGGCCAGTTGCCCTTGGCCCCCGGCCCGTTGCCCGTGTCCCCCGGCCCGTTGCGCCTGCTTCCCGGGCCGTCGGCCTCGAATTCCGGGTCGTCGTCAAGGCGTGTGATCAAGGCTTCTCCTCAGGTGGGCGCGGAGCAGTTCGCGGGCCGCGTGGAGGTCGGCCTTGACGGTTCCTTCCTTGCGTCCGGTCAGTACGGACACGTCCCGGATCGGCATGTCAGCGTAGTAGTGCAGCAGAATCGGCACGCGCAGCCGTTCCGGCAGGGACTGCACGAGCAGCCGGATCGAGGGGTCGGCCGTCTCACCGGCCGGCCGGACCGCGGCCTCGTTGGTGACCCGGTGCACGGCCTTGCGCTCGCGTTCGAGTTTGCGCCAGTGGTCCCGTACGAGATTCGCCGCGGTGACGTAGAGGAAGCCGTGCGGTTCGGCCACGGCCGTCCAGCGGGCCCAGAGCCGCGTGAACGCCTCCGACGCGATCTCGTGCGCCGTCTCGTCGTCGTCGACCAGACGGCGGCACCAGCCGGCCAGGCGTGGATAGAGGGCGGCGAACAGTTCGGACGCGGCCTTCTCACGGGACCGTTTCAACGCTCTCCATGGTCGTGCTGTCGTGGGGCCGCCGGGACTGCCCGGACTGCCGGGGCTGTCGGTGACACGACCGTCCGGGCCCGGACGGCTTGTCAGATGCCGGGGCGCGGCCAGAGGTTCGGTCACCGGCTCGGCGAACCGCTCGCCGAGCCGGTGGTCGCGTCGCCCGCCGATGCGAGCGTGGCGAAGACGATCACGTTGTCGCGGTACTCGTCGCCGCTGCGCGGACCGCCGCAGGTGATCAGCCGCAACTCCGGGCGGTCCACGTCGCCGTAGACTGCCTCGGCCGGGAAGTCGGCCTTGGCGACCGTACGGACGTGGTCGACGGCGAACACCGCGCTCGTACCGTTCTCCAGGCGTGCCTCGACCCGTTCGCCCCGCCGCAGCTCCGCGAGCCGGCGGAAGACGCCGTCGCCGTAGGGGCCGACGGTGACATGGCCGAGGAGCACCGATGGACCGGTCTGCCCCGGCGTCGGCGAGTGCTCGTACCAGCCCGCCCGGTCGTGCGCGGTGATCGGCGGCACCTCGACGGTTCCGTCCCGGGCCAGGCTCAGCCGGATGACCGGGGTGTCGACGCCGATCGCCGGTATCCGCAGCCCGACCGGCACCGAACGCCCCACCGGGTGCACGGAGTTGGCACCCGAGCCCGAGCCCGAGCCTGATCCCGAGTCCGAGTCCGAGTCCGAGTCCGAGTCCGAGCCTGATCCCGAGCCGGAGTCGGATTCGGTGCCGCCCATGGTGGCGGCCCCGGACGTGCTGGCGGCCCCGGATGCGCCCCGGTCGGACCGGCCGCCGCAGCCGACGAGCAGCGAGGACGTCGCGGCCACGGCGAACGCGCGCCTGGAGAGCGAGGTCATGCCCGGTCGGCCCGCCGGCGCCGGACGACGAGGACGCCGGCGCCGCCCAGCAGCAGCGCGGCGGCGCCCGCACCGGCGATCACACCACCGCTGCCGGAGTCCTTCGACGCCGAGGCGGCACCCGTGTCGGGGGCGCCGCTCGGGACGACGGAGACCTGACTCGGGACCGGGGACGGCTCGCTGTCGGCCGGTGCCTCGGTCGGTACGGCGGACGGCTCGCTGTCGGCCGGGGCCTCGGTGGCCTCGACGGGGGACGGGACCGGGCTGGGCGCCGTGGAGGCGGACACGGGCGAGGGAACCGGGCTCGCCCCGTCGGCGAACGCGGGCAGCGCGCTCGCCACCACGGCCGTACAGGCAAGTGCCGTCGCGCTGAGGACAGTTCGGCGCATGAAGTCGCTCTCTCTCGTAGGGCCGCCCGCCCGGATCACCGGACGGGCGGCGTCGCGAATCGAGAGGAGAGACGAGGCGGACGGGGAGCGAGTTGTAAAGAGATGGCAAAGCCGTTTTACGGGAGGCGGGAGGCGGGAGGCGGTGAGCCGAAGCCGGGGCCGTCCGGCCGGGGGCGGCGGTCGTACGCCACCCCCGGCCGGACGTGCCCGGCGGTCAGTACACGTCCCGCACGTACCGCTTCTCGCTCGCCAGTTGCTTCACATACGCGGCGGCCTCGGCCTCGGTCATTCCGCCATGGGTGGCCGCGATGTCGCGGAGGGCGTTGTCGACGTCCTTCGCCATGCGGGCGGCGTCGCCGCAGACGTAGAAGCGGGCGCCGTCCTGGAGCCAGTGCCACAGCTCGGGGCCGTGCTCGCGCATCCGGTCCTGGACATAGACCTTGGCGCGTTGGTCGCGGGAGAAGGCGGTGTCCAGCCTGCTGAGCGTGCCCGCGTGCCGAAGCTCCGTCAGCTCCTCCTCGTAGTAGAAGTCGGTGGCCCGGTGCTGTTCACCGAAGAACAGCCAGTTGGGCGCCCGATGGCCGAGGGCCCGACGTTCCTGGAGGAACCCGATGAACGGGGCGACCCCGGTACCGGGACCGACCATGATCATCGGCGTCGCGGGGTCCGCCGGCGGCCGGAAGTGCGGCGAGCGCTGCACGAACACCGGCACCTCCATGTCCGGCTCGCCGTCCGCGAGGAAGGGCGAGCAGACCCCGGCGCGCGGGCGGCCGCGCAGGTTCTCGTACCGCACGACGGAGACCGTCAGCGAGACCTGGTTCGGGTCGACGAGCGGACTCGACGAGATGGAGTACAGCCGGGGCTGAAGCCGCTTGAACACCCCGGCCCAGTCCTGCGCGGAGGCCCGTACGGCGAACTCGGACACCACGTCCACGGCCTGCCGTCCCCACGACCACGCCGCCAGCCCGTCCTTGTTGTCCGGGCGCATCAGCTTCTTCAACTCCCGGTTGTCCCGCGTCCGTTCGGAGACGAAGCGGAGGAGGTCCGGGGTGATACGGGTGATGTCGAGGTGCCGGTGCAACGCCTCGGCAAAGGGCAGTTCACCGCCGTCGACACCGCTGACGTTGACGGGCGTCGAGCCGTCCACCCCCGTCACCGCCAGCCACTCCGTCACCAGATCGAGGGAGTTGACCGGCCGCACCCCGAGCGCGTCGCCCGCCTCGTACGACAGCCCCGTCCCCGTCGTGTCGAACGTGAACCGGCGCACTTCCTTCCCCGCCCCCGGCAGACTGAGCAGCCGATTCCCGACGAGCCGGGCGTTGGCGGGCGCGGGCTTGGCGGAACGGGGAGCGGACGCGCCCGCGGAGCCGGGGGAGAGCACGGGAGGGGCGGACTGAGGTTCGCCCCCCGAACCCGTATCGGCCCCTGTTCCTGTTCCCGTGTCGGAGACCGTGCCGAGGGCCGCGATGACCTTGCCGAGCCAGGCGTCGGCCTCCGGCTCGTAGTCGGGCTCGCAGTCCGTGCGGGGGGCCAGCCGGATGGCGCCCAGTTCGTCGAGACGGGCGTCGAGCCGTCGGCCATGGCCGCAGAAGTCGTCGTACGAGGAGTCACCGAAGGCCAGTACGGCATAGCGGACGCCGTCCAGGCGGGGGGCCTCGGCGCCGGTGAGGGCCTCCCAGAAGCCGGAGCCGTTGTCGGGGGCGTCGCCGTCGCCGAAGGTGCTGGTGATCAGCAACAGATCGGCGCCGCGCGGCAGTTGACCGGGGTCGGTCTCGTCCATCCCGACGAGCGTCGCCCGATGCCCCGCCGCCCCGAGGTGCTCGGCGGCGGCGCCGGCGAAGTCCTCCGCCGTCCCCGTCTGCGAGGCCCACAGCACGACGACCTCACGCCCGGCGACCCGGGGCTCGGCGACGGGCACGCCCACCGGGGCCGCGGCCCGCGAGTACATCCCCGCGAGCACCCCGTTCACCCACATCGCGTGCTCGGGCCGGAACGGCGCGTCCACCGGCAGCACGGGCACCCCGACCACCTGGGTCCCGAGCCCGGCGAGAAACCCGGTGAGGTACTGCCGCTCCTGGGCGGAGAGCACGGGAGGGGGAGCGGGTTCGAGTCCGAGCACGGCCATGGCGGCGCCGGGCGAGGCCATTTCGGCAGGGGGCGCAGATCCGGTGCCGCTCCGCACCATTTCAGCCCGTCGTGGGGGTCCCCCCGCTCGAGCGGAGTCGAGAGTGGGGGAGTTTGAGGACGAGCCCGAAGGGCGAAGGCGGGGGTCTGGGGGCGCAGCCCCCAGAGGCGGGGTCACAGGGGCAGCCGCCCCTGGGGATGGGACGGGTAGGGGCGGCGGGGGCGAGGAAACCTTGGTCAACCCCACCGCACACACCTTCAACTCCGGCTGGAACGACAACGGATCGACCGCGTCACTCGTCACCGCGTTGATGCTCAGATACTCCCCGAACAGATCGTTCCAGTGGAACGGCGCGAACACACACCCCACCATCACCCGATCCGACACCACCACCGGCAACACGGCCCGCCCCCGCCGCGAGGCGACCTCGACGAAGTCGCCCTCGACGACCTCCAACCGCTCGGCATCCCGAGGATGCACCTCCACGAACGGCCCGGGATTCAACTTGTTGAGCTTGGCAACCTTCCCCGTCTTCGTCAGCGTGTGCCACTGATGCTGCAACCGCCCGGTGTTGAGCACGAACGGATAGTCGTCATCCGGCATCTCGGCCGCCGGAATGTGCGGCCGGGCGAAGAAGACGGCCCGCCCACTGGCGGTGGGGAAGACCGGACCCCCGTCCCGGTCCTCACCACCGCCGTCGGAGCCCCCGACAACGTTCGTAGGCAGGTACCGGATCGGATTGCGTGCCGGGCCGTTTTCCTCGGCCGCCGGCCACTGCACCGGCGTACCCCGCAGCCGCTCGTACGTCACACCCCGCAGATCCCACCCGGTCTTGGGGTTCCACGCCCGCTTGATCTCCTCGAAGATCTCCTCGGCGCTGTCGTAGGAGAAGCCCTTCTCGAAGCCCATCTCCCGGGCGACGGCGGCGATGATCCGCCAGTCGGCCATGGCCTCGCCGGGCGGGTCGGCGGCGGGCGCGGCGAGGGTGAGGTTGCGCTCGCTGTTGATGAGGACGCCCTCGGACTCGGTCCACAGCGCGCCGGGGAGGACGACATCGGCGTACGCGTTGGTCTCGGTGTCGACGAAGACGTCCTGCGTGACGACGAACTCGGCGGCTTCCAGCCCCTCGATCACGGTCTTCCGGTTGGCCACGGACGCGACGGGGTTGGTGCAGATGATCCAGCAGGCCTTGATCTCCCCGTCGGCCATCTTCTGGAACATCTCGACGGTGCCCTTGCCGACCCCGTCCTTGCGCAGCGTCTCGGGCGCCAGCCCCCACAGCTCCTCGATGAACGCCCGCTCCTCGTCCACCAGCACCGACCGCTGCCCCGGCAGCCCCGGCCCCATGTACCCCATCTCGCGCCCGCCCATGGCGTTGGGCTGCCCGGTGAGCGAGAAGGGGCCGCTGCCGGGACGGCAGATCGCACCCGTCGCGAGATGCAGATTGACCAGGGCGTTGGTGTTCCAGGTGCCGTGGGTGGACTGATTGAGCCCCATGGTCCAGCAGCTCGTCCACTCCCCGGCCTCACCGATGAGCCGGGCGGCCTCGCGGATGTCGTCGGCCGCGATCCCGGTGATCTCGGCGACGGCGTCCGGCGTGTAGTCGGCGAGGAACTCGGGCATCGCCTCCCACCCCTCGGTGTACGAGGAGATGAAGTCGGCATCGGTGTACCCACCGACATGCAGCAGATGAAGCAGCCCGTTCAACAGAGCCAGATCGGTCCCCGGCCGAATCCGCAGAAACAGATCGGCCTTATCGGCGGTGGTGGTCCGCCTGGGATCGACGACGATCAGCTTCGCCCCCGCCTTGACCCGGTCCATCATCCGCAGGAACAGAATGGGATGGCAGTCGGCCATGTTCGAGCCGATGACGAGGAAGACATCCGCCTTGTCGAGATCCTCGTACGAGCCGGGCGGCCCGTCGGCGCCGAGGGAGAGCTTGTAGCCGGTGCCGGCGCTGGCCATGCACAGCCGGGAGTTGGACTCGATCTGGTTGGTGCGGATGAAGCCCTTGGCCAGCTTGTTCGCCAGATACTGCGCTTCGAGGCTCATCTGGCCGGAGACATAGAACGCGAACGCGTCGGGCCCGTGCTCGTCGATGACCGCGCGCAGCCGCCGGGCGGTCTCGCTGATCGCGGCGGAGACGGGCGAGGGCACCGGCTCGTCGCCGCGGTCGTCGCGGACGAGGGCGGTGGTCAGCCGGCCCGGCGCGGCCAGCATGTCGGCCGTGGTCGCGCCCTTGGTGCACAGCCGACCGAAGTTCGCGGGGTGAGACTTGTCACCGGTGGCCTTCAGGACCGTACGCCGGCCGTCGGGACCCATCCCGACGTCCAGGAGCATCCCGCAGCCGACTCCGCAGTACGAGCACACGGTCCGCACCTGGGAGGTCGTGCTCTGCGGGCCCTGTGCGACCACGGGCGGCCCCCTTCTGTCGGCGATCTGTACGGTTCCGCTGGGGTCTGGTGGTGTTCCGGTCGTCGTCTGGTACGGCGGCCGACCGGAGTCTGCTCAGCGGCCGAACGGCTGTCCGGCATGCCCGATCGTACGAATTGCCCGTTACGCCTGTGTCACATGACCTGATCATGAGGAGTTACGCCCACTACACACGAGCCGAAGCGGGGCTGTGAGGGCGCGTTCCGGCCGTTGTCCCCTGGGTGAAGGTGTCGCGGTCCGTGTCGCTGTTGGGCCGAACGGGTGACCATGCGTAAGAATTGGCCGATGCAGTCAGTAGTTGCGAGCCAGGGGGGAGGCCGGTGAGCAGGGTGAGCAGCCACGATGTCACCGACGAACAGTGGGAGGGGCTCGCTCAGGTCGTGCCGCTGCGGGGCCGGGACGCTTGGCCGTCCGCGGTGGACCACCGCTCCATACCTGAGGCGGAGACCGAGGCCAGGCGGCGTTTCGTGGTCCTCCGCGTCAATGTCTTCGCCGACGCCCGCGAGGTCGCCGAGACCCTGATGGCGGGCATCCCGGTCCTCCTCGACCTCTCCGGCGCCGAGACCGACGTGGCCAAGCGCGTCCTCGACTTCAGTACGGGCGTGGTCTTCGGCCTGGCCAGCGGAATGCACCGAGTCGACCGGAACGTGTTCCTGCTCACACCTCCGGGAACCGAGGTGCGGGGGCTGATGGAGGGGGCCGGGATTCCGGGGGTGTAGAGGCGAGCCCCGAGGGCCGGGACTCCGGGTTCAGGGGCCGGCCTTGAGGGCCGGGACTTCCGGGATGCCGGGGCGGGCCCTGAGGGCCGGGGCGTGCGGGGCGGCGAGGGCGCTCCCTCGATCGTAGGAAGGGCGCGGGGGCGGAACGGTTTGGCGGTCGGGCGGACTCTTATCGTCCGCATATGACCGTGTCATCCCTGTCGCCGTCACCCTCCTCCGCCCAGCCCCCGTCAGCAGCCTCCCCGGCCCGGACCTCGTCGCCCTTCCCGGTCCCGGCCTCGTCGCCCTCCCCGGCCCGGTCCCCGTTCCCGGCGCTGGGCCGGCCCGGTGTCGTCGAGTTGCGGTTGTCGGCCTTCGCCGGGCATCGCGGTGTCGTCCTTCCGCTGGGTCCGGTGACCCTGCTCGCGGGGCGCAGCGGCAGTGGCAAGTCGACGGCGCTTCGGGCGTACGAGGCGTTGGCACGGCTCGGCGGGGGCGCGCTCGTCGGTGAGGCGTTCCCCGATCCGGGGAGCTGTGTGCCGGAGCGAGCGCGCCCCGACGCCCAGCGGCGACGCGGCTTCCGCATCGGCTGCACGACCGACGGCCCCGAGGGACCCGTCCGCCTCGATGTCGCCGTACAGGCCGATCCCGAACTCCGTGTCGTCGGCGAGCGGTTGACGGCCGCCGGGCAGATCCTGCTCGAAACGGCGCTGGTGAACCCGGGCCGCCCCTATGTCCAGGCCGCCTGGCACACGGCCGGTTCGACCCCGGTCACCCGTGGCCCGCTGCCCGACGACCGGCTCGGCACGGCCCTGCTCCCCCTGCGTGTCGCGGGCAGGACCGACGGTCAGCGACGGGTGCTGGCCGCCGCCGAGCAGATGGTCGTGGCCCTGCGCTCGGTCTTCGTCTGCGACCCCGGCCCGGCCCGGATGCGCGAGGCCGTCCCCCTCGGCTCCGGACGACTGCTGCCCGGCTGCGACAACCTCGCCGATGTCCTCGGGCGTACGCGTACGGAGTGCGGCCGACGCCATGCGCGGCTGGTCGCGGCGGTACGCGACGGCTGTGCGGGCTCGGTGGCCGATCTGCTGACCGAGCCGCTGCCGGACGGGGTGGTGCGGGCGGTGCTGGACCGGGGCGACGGGGTCCGTACGGACCTCGGGCTGCTGGGCGATGGGGAGTTGAGGTATCTCGCGCTGGCCCTCGTGCTCTGCACCGGGTCCGGGGTCCTGGAGGTCGACCCGGTCGCGGAGGTCCCGGCGGCGATGCAGACCCTCACGGTCCTGGCCGACGGCTTCGACCGCTGTCTCGACCCGCGCCAGACACGGGAGTTGATCCGCCTGGCCGCCGGGATGTGCGAGCGCGGTCACATCCGGCTGGTGGGCGCGGTGAGCGACGCGTCCCCGGCCGTCGGGGTGCCGGGTGTGACGGTGGTAAACCTGGACCGTGAAAGATCCTGAACCGAGCGAAGGGCCGAACGAGGGCCGTACCGGGGACCCGACCGAGGGCGTGGCCGGGGGCCGGGCCGAAGGTCCGACAGGCGGCCGGGCCGAGGGTCCGACAGGCGGCCGGGCCGAAGAGCCGACCCCCGCCCCGACCGGGGGCCGGGCCGACGGGCTGGATGTGGCGGTCCTGCAGCGCCGGCTCGCGGAGTTCGCCGCCGCCCGGGACTGGCAGCCGTACCACACCCCCAAGAACCTCGTCTCCGCCCTGAGCGTCGAGGCCTCCGAACTCGTCGAGATCTTCCAGTGGTTGACGCCGGACGAGTCGGCCCGGGTGATGTCCGACCCCGACACCGCCCACCGAGTCACGGACGAAGTCGCCGATGTGCTCGCCTACTTGCTCCAGCTCTGCCAGGTGCTCGGCATCGACCCGTTGTCAGCGCTGGATGCGAAGATCGACCGCAACGAACGGAGATTCCCGGCGCGGAGGAAGGGGGGCGAGGGGACGGCCGACGAGATGTGACTCGTCACTCTCCGGAGTTGAAAAGTTGTCCACAGTCGATTTGTTATCCACAGATTTCAGGCTTCCACTGGCTTTCTGTATCACTCTCCCTCACTGTGGGTAATGAACAGACAAGAGTTCGGGCGGACGTGTGAGAGCGCGTCGGAACAGTCGGGGGCAGCGCATGGATGCGGTGCGGCTCATCTTGGCGAGCAGACGTGCATTGGCTAGCAGTGTCGAGGGACCTCAGATCATGGGCGAGGCGTGGCAGGCGTACGCCCTCGCCCAGGCGATCGGCAGCCGCCTCGCCGTCTCGGGCCCGCCCGAACTGCGGGGCGAGGCACTGGGGTTGACCGAGTTGGCCGGCAGCGGCTGCGGCATACTCGGCGCCCCGCCACTCGGCGTGGGCGAATTACGCGCGGCCCGACTGACCGAGCTGGGCGATGCCCATGACTCCCTCATTCGCCTCGGCAGCCTCCTCGGCGAGGTCGGCATAGCCCTGGTCGGTCTCGCCAGCGCGGCCGGAGACCAGGCGACGTACTGGCAGTGCATGGAGGCCATCGACGCGGCCGACGAGGCCCGCGACCGAGTCCTGGAGATGCTGCGGCGGTTGGCCGCGAGGGAGAAGGTCCTCTCGGAGAAGGACGCGGCAGCGGGCTGAGCCGTCCGGCGACGGCCGGCTGCCTCTGAGAGCCGGGACGGGAGGGATGGGATGGGATGGGATGGGGGCGGTGAACCTTGCTAAAGGGTGTTGCACAAGGTCGTGTTCGGGCAGGTCAGGGTCGTGATCGTGGTGTTGTGGGCAGTTGAGGTAGGCACCGTCGCCCAGGACGGTCACGCCCTGGCAGTGTTGGCTCAGTCCGGAGGCCCGCCAGGCGTGCGCGTCCGCGGTGGTGCCCGGAACCGGGCGGGCGGCGGCGGTCACAAGGCGGGTGTCGGCATCGCCTATGACCTGCACGTTCGCCGAGAACCGGTAGTCGCGTGACGATGAGCCGACGTTCCGGTCGCGGACCGGGACCAGGGTGCCGTCCACGATCCACAGCCTCTCCGCCGCATCGGCCGTGCCGGAGACGGGCTCAAGCGCCAGCAGCGGGCCGAGCCGCTGGCCGACCCCGCAAGGTGCCGTTGCCGCCCCGTTCCCGCACCACCTTCAACAGACCCGAAAACTGCGTCACCCGCAGCCCCGTGAACGTCTCCACCCACACCCGCTCAGCCCTCAACGCCCCGGCCATACAAGGGAGATGCCCAGTTCACAGCCTTGTGCAACTCCCTTAGAAAAATGAACGGGGGGATGCCCCGGCGAGGTACCCCAGTGCATGGCGAACGCCCGGCCGGAAAGGCGTGGCCGGGCGTTGGTGGGTCGGGGTGGGGGAGGTCAGAGCACGGGCTCGGGGCCCTCCGCCGGGGTCGGCCGCGGTGCCGAGAGGTCCGCGTCGAGCTGGGACAGGTCCGCGTTCAGGGCAGCCATCAACTCCTCCATCTGCTGGAGCAGACCCTTGGGCTGCGCAGGCACGGTGGCCTGCTCCGGCACGGCTTCCTGGGACATGTGACGGCCTCCTCGGCCCTCGCCCCACGAGGGGGCACGTGATGAGAGCGCCCCGGCGGCGCCGCCGGCGACGGGTGCCGGGCGGTCCGGCTCCTCCCGAGCAACGATCCCCGTTCCGGCCGGTCACTGGCCGAACCCCGTCCCATGCACCGGATTGACGGTTTTTCACCCGCCAGGGGATCGCCGGGACCGGCCGCGCGGGCGGGGTTGACCGAGGCGCGCGCACAGCGAGCGTGCAGGATGGGGGCATGGATCTCCGTATCTTCACCGAGCCCCAGCAGGGGGCGTCCTACGACACTCTGCTCACCGTCGCCAAGGCCACCGAGGACCTGGGCTTCGACGCCTTCTTCCGCTCCGACCACTACCTCCGCATGGGCTCCGTCGACGGTCTGCCCGGCCCCACCGACGCCTGGATCACCCTGGCCGGACTCGCCCGCGAGACCAAGCGCATCCGCCTCGGCACCCTGATGACCGCGGGCACCTTCCGTCTGCCCGGCGTCCTCGCCATCCAGGTCGCCCAGGTCGACCAGATGTCCGGCGGCCGGGTCGAACTGGGCCTCGGCGCGGGCTGGTTCGAGGAGGAGCACAAGGCGTACGGCATCCCGTTCCCCAAGGAGAAGTTCGCCCGCCTTGAGGAGCAACTGGCCATCGTCACCGGCCTGTGGGCCACCGAGACCGGCAAGACCTTCTCGTACGAGGGCGACTTCTACCAGCTCACCGACTCGCCCGCGCTGCCGAAGCCGGCGCAGGCGAAGGTGCCGGTGCTCATCGGCGGCCACGGGGCGAGCCGCACACCGCGGCTGGCCGGGCGGTACGCCGACGAGTTCAATATGCCGTTCGCCTCGATCGAGGACAGCGAGCGGCAGTTCGGGCGGGTGCGCAAGGCCGCAGAGGAGGCCGGGCGCAAGGCCGATGACCTGGTGTACTCGAACGCGCTGGTCGTCTGTGTCGGCAAGGACGACGCCGAGGTCGCCCGCCGGGCCGCCGCGATCGGCCGCGAGGTCGACGATCTCAAGGCCAACGGCCTCGCCGGATCGCCGGACGAGGTCGTGGACAAGATCGGCCGCTATCAGGCGATCGGCTGCCGGCGGGTCTATCTCCAGGTCCTCGACCTGGACGACCTGGATCACCTGGAGCTGATCTCGGCGCAGGTGCAGTCGCAGCTTTCGTAGGCCGGTGTCGGCCGGGTGGTCGTGCGGGTGGCGCCGGAGGGGCGGCGGGTGCACCGACCATGAGGCGGGCGGCCGGCCGGTCGGCGGGCGTCTGCGGGCGCTCGGCCACCGCCGGGCCCCGCTGCTCACCGGCCCGCGCGACCTGCGCGGCGGTGCCGCCCGCGCCCACTTCGCCGAGGCATCCGGCGGCGAAGTCATCGAACGGGAGGGCGACTTCACGGAGGGCTCCGCCTACCACCTGGTCGCCCGACTGCTCGACGAGGGCCGCTTCGACTTCACCGCCGTCTTCGCCGGCAACGACCCGATGGCGTTCGGCGCCCTCACCGCACTCCGCGAGTCGGGGCTGTCGGTGCCGGACGACGTGTCGGCCGTCGGCTTCGACGACATCCGCGCCGCCTCACTCGTCAACCCCGCCCTCACCACCGTCCACCGGCCCGCCCACGACGTCGGGCGCACCGCCACCGCGCAACTCCTCCAGTACGTCACCGAGGCCGAACACGGTCGGCGACGTCACTGCCCTCACCGCCCTCACCGACTGCCCCACCGCCCACAGCCCGGTCGCCCCGCCCGGCACGGACAGGGTGACCGAACTGCCGTGATCCGGTGCCGGAAAATCCCTGAGTGCGCCCTGAGTCCCCGCTGTACGTTGGGCACCCACACAGGCATCGGAGGCAAACCCACCGTGTTCCTGACGATCAGTACCACCGGTACCCCAGAGCGCCCCGCGACCGAACTCGGCTATCTGCTGCACAAGCATCCCGACAACGCGCAGGCGTTCTCCACCTCCTACGGCACGGCGCACGTCCTCTACCCCGAGGCGGGCGACGAGCGGTGCACGGCCGCGCTGCTGCTGGAGGTGGACGCGGTGGCACTGGTCCGGCGCGGCAAGGGCAAGGGACGCGGCGGCGCCCCCGACGCCGCGCTCGCCCAGTACGTCAACGACCGCCCCTACGCGGCCTCCTCCCTGCTCGCCGTCGCGCTGAGCAGCGTCTTCTCCAGCGCCATCAACGGCCGCTGCAAGGCCCTGCCCGACGCCCCGGCCCGGCCCCGCCCCCTGCGGATCGAGATACCGGCACTCCCGGCCCGCGGCGGCCCCGCCCTCGTCGTCAAGCTCTTCGAACCGCTCGGCTGGACGGTCACCGCGGAACCCGTACCGCTGGACACCGCGTTCCCGGAGTGGGGCGACTCCCGCTACGTACGCCTGGTCCTGGAGTCGGAGGCGCTGACGCTGGCCGAGGCGCTGCGCCATCTGTACGTCCTGCTGCCGGTCCTCGACGACGCCAAGCACTACTGGGTGGCGTCCGACGAGGTCGACAAGCTGCTGAGGGCGGGCGAGGGCTGGCTCCCGGCCCACCCCGAGCACAGGCTGATCACCAGCCGCTACCTCTCCCGCCGCTGGTCGCTGACCCGGCAGGCCATGGAGCGCCTGGAACTCGTACGCCTCGCCGAGACCGACGACAGCGAGGTCGAGGAGATCGACAACGCGGTGGAGGAGGGCGACAACGCGGTCGAGGAGGGCGAGGGCGAGGGCGCGAACGAGCAGGAGTCGGAGGCCGAGAGGGAGTCTCGGGCCGAGGGGAAGCCGACGCCGCTCGCCGTGCTGCGCCGGGACGCGATCGTCGCCGCCCTCAAGGCGTCCGGCGCCGCCCGCGTCCTCGACCTCGGCTGCGGCCAGGGCCAGTTGGTGCAGGCGCTGCTCAAGGACGTGAGCTTCACCGAGATCGTCGGCACTGATGTGTCCATGCGTGCCCTCACCATCGCCTCCCGCCGCCTCAAGCTGGACCGCATGGGCGAGCGCCAGGCCTCCCGCGTCCAGCTCTTCCAGAGTTCGCTCGCGTACACCGACAAGCGTCTCAAGGGCTACGACGCCGCCGTGCTCTCCGAGGTCATCGAGCACCTCGACCTGCCCCGGCTGCCCGCCCTGGAGTACGCGGTCTTCGGCGCGGCCCGCCCCCGCACGGTCCTCGTCACCACCCCGAACGTCGAGTACAACGTCCGCTGGGAGACCCTCCCCGCCGGCCACGCCCGCCACGGCGACCACCGCTTCGAATGGACGAGGCAGGAGTTCCGCACCTGGGCGGCCAGGGTCGCCGAACGGCACGGCTACGACGTCGAGTTCGCACCCGTAGGCCCAGACGACCCGGAGGTGGGCCCGCCCACCCAGATGGCGATCTTCCAGCTCGGGACCACGAACGAGAAGAACGGCAAGGAGGCGGAGGCAGCATGAGCGAGGCCACGAACGACAGCGGGGCAACCGGTGTCAAGGGGCGCGTCCTCCCCGTCACCGACCTCTCCCTCGTCGTGCTGATCGGCGCCTCCGGCTCCGGAAAGTCGACCTTCGCCCGACGCCACTTCAAGCCCACCGAGGTCATCTCCTCCGACTTCTGCCGCGGCCTGGTCTCGGACGACGAGAACGACCAGAGCGCCACGAAGGACGCCTTCGACGTGCTCCACTACATCGCGGGCAAGCGCCTCGCGGCGGGCCGCCGTACGGTCGTCGACGCGACCAGCGTCCAGCAGGAGTCCCGCAGACAGCTGATCGACCTGGCCAAGCGGCACGACGTCCTGCCGATCGCCATCGTCCTCGACGTCCCCGAGGAGGTGTGCGCCGAGCGCAACGCGTCCCGCACCGACCGCGCCGACATGCCCCGCCGCGTCATCCAGCGCCACACCCGCGAACTCCGCCGCTCCCTGCGCCACCTGGAGCGCGAGGGCTTCCGCAAGGTGCACATCCTGCGCGGGGTGGCGGACATCGAGAACGCCACCGTCGTCACCGAGAAGCGCTTCAACGACCTCACCCACCTCACCGGCCCCTTCGACATCATCGGCGACATCCACGGCTGCGCGTCCGAACTGGAGTCGCTGCTCGGCAAGTTGGGTTATGCCGACGGCGTGCACCCGGAGGGCCGTACGGCGGTCTTCGTCGGCGACCTCGTCGACCGGGGCCCCGACAGCCCCGGCGTACTGCGCCGCGTCATGTCCATGGTCGGCTCCGGCAACGCTCTCTGCGTCCCCGGCAACCACGAGAACAAGTACGGCCGTTACCTCAAGGGCCGCAAGGTCCAGCACACCCATGGCCTCGCCGAGACCATCGCGCAGATGGAGGGCGAGAGCGAGGAGTTCACGAAGCGGGTACGGGAGTTCATCGACGGCCTCGTCAGCCACTACGTCCTCGACGGCGGCCGACTGGTCGTCTGCCACGCGGGCCTGCCGGAGAAGTACCACGGCCGCACCTCGGGGCGGGTGCGTTCGCACGCCCTGTACGGCGACACCACCGGCGAGACCGACGAGTTCGGGCTGCCGGTGCGTTACCCGTGGGCGGAGGACTACCGGGGCCGCGCGGCGGTGGTCTACGGCCACACGCCCGTGCCCACCGCCACCTGGCTGAACAACACCATCTGCCTGGACACGGGCGCCGTCTTCGGCGGCAGGCTCACCGCGCTGCGCTGGCCGGAGCGCGAACTGGTCGACGTACCCGCCGAGAAGGTCTGGTACGAGCCCACCAAGCCGCTCGCCTCCGAGGCCCCCGGCGGCCACGAGGGCCGTCCGCTGGACCTCGCCGACGTACACGGCCGCCGGATCGTCGAGACCCGGTACGACGGCCATGGCCGCGTCTCCGTCCGCGAGGAGAATGCGGCGGCTGCCCTGGAGGTCATGAGCCGCTTCGCCATCGACCCGCGCCTGCTGCCGTACCTGCCCCCGACCATGGCCCCGACAGCCACCTCGCACATTGAGGCCCGCGGCGGAGCCGCTGATGAGCACTACTTGGAGCACCCGGCGGAGGCGTTCGCCCAGTACGCGGCGGACGGCATCGCGCGGGTCGTGTGCGAGGAGAAGCACATGGGCTCGCGGGCGGTGGCCCTGGTCTGCCGCGACGCGGACGCCGCCCGCGCACACTTCGGGGTGGACGGCCCGACCGGCTCCCTCTACACCCGCACGGGCCGCCCGTTCTTCGACGACGAGGCGCGGACGGAGGAGATCCTCGGCCGCGTCCACGAGGCGATGACGGCGGCAGGCCTCTGGACCGAACTGGACACCGACTGGGTCCTGCTGGACGCCGAGCTGATGCCGTGGTCGCTGAAGGCATCCGGTCTGCTGCGCAGTCAGTACGCGGCGGTGGGCGCCGCCTCCGGCGCGGTGTTCCCGGGTGCGCTCGCGGCCCTGGAGAGCGCGGCGGCCCGGGGTATCGACGTGGGGGACCTCCTGTCCCGCCAGCGCGAGCGGTCCGCCGACGCCGCCGCGTTCACGGACGCGTACCGCCGCTACTGCTGGCCGACGGAGGGCCTGGACGGGGTCCGGCTGGCACCGTTCCAGATCCTCGCCGTCCAGGGCCGCAGCCTGGCCGCACTGCCGCACGACGAGCAGTTGACGCTGATCGACCGCCTGGTCGAGCACGACACCGGCACGCTGCTGCAGACCACCCGCCGGCTGTTCGTCGACACGACCGACGAGGACTCGGTCCGGGCGGGCGTCGACTGGTGGCTGGAGATGACGGGCAGGGGCGGCGAGGGCATGGTCGTCAAACCGGTGGAGGCGGTCGCGCGCAGCACGGAGGGCCGCCTGGTCCAGCCCGGCATCAAGTGCCGTGGCCGCGAATACCTCCGCATCATCTACGGCCCGGAGTACACCCGCCCCGACAACCTCACCCGCCTCCGCAACCGCTTCCTCAACCACAAACGATCCCTGGCCATGCGCGAATACGTCCTCGGCCTGGAGGCCTTGTCCCGCCTGACCGAGGGCGAGCCCCTGTGGCGAGTCCACGAGCCGGTGTTCGCGGTACTGGCACTGGAATCAGAGCCGGTGGACCCCCGGTTGTAACCGGTCCCGCATCGAGGACAGCCACGCGGCTGGGCCGGCTGCCCACCCGGCCGTCGTGGCTGCGGGCAGCCGCGCCGCTGGGTCGATTGTCGCCTTAGCTGCGGGCAATCGTGCCGCTGGGGCGGCACCCATCCCAAAGAGAGCGGCACCCTGTCAGCGCCGGTAAGCGAAACCCACCCCCGCCCCACCCCGGCACCGGGTTGCCACGAAACCCACCCCCCGCCCAGCCCCGGTGCCGGGTTGCCGCACCCTCGCCCCGGCACCGGTCGTACACCCTCCCCCACAACAACCGCCCCACCTGCAAACCGCCCAAACCCCTGGTTGTAGGGTCACAACCAGGCATGGCCGCACTCCACGTTCGAGTGACATCGGTCCAGTCGGTCTCACTCAAGCCCCGTGGAGATCCCCTTGCGCCGCACCCCCACACCCCCCGGCCGAGGCCGCGCCACCACGCACCCCGGCCGGGACCGCCTCACCCTCACCGCCGCCTACGAGGAATGCCGCCGCCTGGTCCGCACGACCCGCCCCACCGAGCACGCCCTGATGCGGTTGATGCCCCCGGCGGCCCGCCCCGCCTGCTGGGCCCTGTACGCGGCCTTCTCCCACGCCGACGACCTCCTCGACTCCACCGAGGGAACCCCCGAGGAGCGCGCCCTTCGCCTCAGCGAATGGCGCACCGCCCTGGAGGCCGACCTCACCACCGGCACCAGCGACGACCCGATCCGCCTCGCCCTCACCGACTCGGTCTGGCACTGGGGCCTGGACGTCGGCGACCTCCTCGCCGCCCTGGACGCGGTCCAGCGCGACCACGGCCGCAAGGGCGTCGCCACCTGGCAGGAGTGGCGCGAACGCGCCCACGCCCAGAACATCAGCTGGCCCGAACAGCTGATGCGCATGTTGGTCCGCTGCGGACTGCCGGTCCCGGTCCGCCTCCGCGACCTCCCCGGCTTCACCCGTTTCGTCGAGGGCCTCTACCTCACCGACACCCTCCGCGACCTGGTCGACGACCTCGACGGCGAGGACCTGTGGATTCCCCAGGAGGTACTCGACCGCTTCGACGTCACCCCGGAGGACCTGCGCGCCCGCCGCTGGACCCCCGCCGTCCAGCGACTGATCACTCATCTGACGGACCAGGCAAGGGAGTGGCTGGAGGCATCCCGCCGAGCCCTCCGGGGCACCCTGCCCCTCGGCCCCACGATCGTCCTGGACACCGCGGTGGACCTCTTCACCGCCGAACTGGACGCCATCGTCCGCTCCGGCTCCGCCGCCCTGCACCGCCCCATCCGCGTCCCCCGCCTCACCGAGTGGCGCATCCTGACCCCGGCCAGGGCGAGGTCGGCCGTGGTCTGGCGCCTGACCCTCCCCCCGACGGCGACCACAGCCACGACTCCCGCGACGCATCCCGGCGCGAACGGCGAGAACGCGGGCCGTGAGAACGCGAACCGCGACCACGACGAACCGACCGCCGTTCCCGCGAACGCGCTCGACCCCACTCCTGCGGCCATCACCTCCCGCATCGCCGAACCACCTCTCCCACCCCGCCCCCACAGCGAGGGCGTCCGCCCCCCGGAGATACCGCCCGCCCACCTCCCCCAGCACGTGGCGATCGTCATGGACGGCAACGGCCGCTGGGCCACAGGCCTCGGCCTGCCACGTGACGAGGGCCATCGCGCCGGGGCGGTCGCCCTGCGGGACGTGGTCCAGGGTGCCCTGGAGATCGGCCTGCCCCACCTCACGGTCTACGCCTTCTCCACGGAGAACTGGAAGCGGTCCCCGGCCGAGGTCTCCAAACTCTTCGCGATCATGCGCGCCGAACTCCTCGATGGCGAACTCCTCGACCACGACGTACGTCTGCGCTGGGTGGGTTCACCCGACGGCCTCCCGGACGACGTGGTGGAGGTCCTCCGGGCCCAGCAGCACGCCACCCGCCACCGCACGGGCCTGACCCTCAACGTGTGCGTCAACTACGGCGGCCGAGCGGAACTGACCCGGGCGGGCGCCTCCCTGGCCAGGGCGGCCCTGGCCGGTGAACTGGACCCGAACAACATCTCCGAGCACGTCTTCGCGGCCCACCTCCCGTACCACGCCATGCCCGACGTGGACCTCCTCTGGCGCACCAGCGGCGAACTCCGCATCTCCAACTTCCTCCCCTGGCACGCCCACTACGCCGAACTCCACTTCACCGACCAGCCCTGGCCGGAAATGGACCGCCGAGACCTCTGGCAGGCCCTGGAGACCTACACCCACCGCAAACGCAGAAAGGGCGCGGCCCCACCGGCCCCGACCACCACCAGCGAGTGACCGGGCCCGCCAGGTGCCTGCCCCGCACCCGCCTCTGCCGCCCCACTCCCATCCGCTGGAGCCGGCCGACGGCAGCGGGTGGCTGGGTGTCTGCCGGGCATCCGGGTCTGTCGTCCCACTCCCATCCGCCGGAGCCCCCCCCGACGCCAGTGGGTGGCTTGCCCGGCCGGGGTGTCTGCCGCGCACCCGCCCCCTGTCGGTCTGCCCACTCGCACCCGCCGCGACGGCGCTCAGCCACGATGGTGCGTCCCGGCGGTGCCCAACCCACGCCCGCCCACCCCCCCCACCTGGTGCCGCCCCCGAATCAGCCGATCAGCCGCAGCCGTGTCTCCGCCACCCCCACCCGTACGGTCTGCCCCCACGTCAGCTCCAGCGCGTCCCCCTCCATGCCGTCCCCGAAGGCGATGAGCCGGTCCGACTCCACGGTCAGGGTCAGGTGGGCGGAAGCGGTGAGGCGCCCGGCCACCAGTGACGTCCCCGTGACCGGCGAGGGCCATGCCTCCCGTACGAACCACAGCAGTTGGGCCTCGCGGCGATCCGGCAGCGGCAGCTCGCTCGCCCGCTCCTGCCACACCGACCGAATCCATCCGCTCGCCCCGGTCCCGGTCCCCACCAGCACCCCGGACGAGGCCTGGGGCTCGACGACACCCCTGTCGCCGTCGAGCCCCAGGCGGTACCGGGCGGTCTGGTGCCCCGCCGCCCCGAGGTAGATCTCATTGAGCGCCACCAGCCGCTGCGTGTCGTCGGCGACGGCCTCGACCATCGTCAACTCATCGACACGGGACCCCTCCCGCACCGCGGAGGCCATCAACTTCCCGGCCTGACCGGGCCGATGCCGTACCAGCACCCCCGGATTCCGCCCGGGATCGGCGTCGACCCCCACCACCGGCTGCCCGACGAGGTACTTGGCGACATTGGCCACCAGCCCGTCCTGCCCGACCACGACCACCACGTCCTCGGGCGCGAACAGAAACCGGTCCAGGTCACCTCGCTCCACCCGGGCCTGACGCCACGTCAACGGCACCGACGAGGCGACCTCGGCCAGGGCGGCACGCTCCCGCCGATGCCGCTCGGCCACGTCCTCGATGTCCCGCCCCCGCGACCGCAGGAAGAAGGCGGCCTGGCCGTGCGTACTGTGCCGGGCCACCAACTCCTCGTACTCGCTGGTGCGATGAACGAGCACCACCCGAGGCGCGAGACTCACGCCGTTTCCCCGCCCCCGGTCGCCGCCGCGGTGCCGCCCAGCTTGGCCAGCAAACCGGTCAGCACGTCAGGGGAGACCGTCAGGTTCTCGATGCGCGGCAGATTCTCCGCGAGCCGAGTCGCGGTGAGCGCGCGCAGGGTCGCGGCGTCCGCTTCCCCGTGCACCCGCAGCCACGCCGCCTGAGCCTCGGCCCGCGCCGCCCCGACCGTCCGCTCGGCCCGAGCCTCCGCCTCCGAGAGCCGCGTCCGCCGCTCGGCCTCCGCCTCGGCGAGCCGCACACCGCGCTCGGCCTCCGCCTCGGCGAGCTTGACGTTACGTGTGGCCTCCGCCTCCGCCAGCCGCACACTCCGCGCCGCCTCCGCCTCGGCGAGCTTCACGGTCCGTGCCGCCTCCGCCTCGGTCAGCCGGAGTGTCCGCGCTGCCTCCGCCCCGGCCTTCACGGCGTCCGCCGCGGCCCTCTCCTCCGCCTCCCGGCGCGCGTTCGTCCCCCGCTGTTCGACCAACTGCTCCTCGCGCCGGGCGAGTTCGATCTGGCTGGCCAGCTCGTTCTCGGCGATGGCCCGTTCCCGCTCGACGGCCACGGCACGGCGTTCGTACGTCGCCCGGTCCGCCTCCTGCTGGATCTGCTCCCGAGCGGGCGTCCGCAGCGCCCGCTCCACCTCGGGTTCGGGCCGCAGCGCGACCACGCGTACGGCGACGATCTCGATCCCGGTGGCCGGCAGCCGGGGCTCGGCGGCCAGCCCGCTCGCCACCCGTTGCCGTACCGCCGCGACCCCGTCGACCAGGGCCGACGACAACGACGTACGGGCCAGTACGTCCAGCGCGTGCTGCTGGGCCGTCTCCGTCAGCAGCGTCGACAACTGCTCCAGCGGCGCACCCCGCCACACCCCCGTGTCGGGGTCGATGGAGAAGTCGAGGCGGGCGGCGGCGATCTCAGGATCGTCGATCCGGTAGGTCACCGTCGCCTGCACCGCCACGTCCTGGAAGTCGGACGTACGGGCGTGAAAGGTCATCGCCAACTCCCGGTCGTCCACCGGGATCTCCGACAGCGCGGCGGTCAGCGACCGGTACCAGAAGCTCAGCCCCGGACCGTCGTGCACCAGCCGTCCCGAACGGTGGTGACGGATGTGCGCGGTGGGCGCACCCCGCAGATGCCGCCAGCCGAGCCGCCTGGTGATGTCGGCCATGGATGATCCCCCTCACGAACACCGATTAACGTCACTTAGACGATAATAGAGCGGCCCGCTTATCGTCAAGGGGACGAAATGAAACGGTCGCGGTTCCGATCCAGCCGACCGGCGGGTGCTGCGTCTTCCCGGGGGGCAACCCCCGGACCCCCGGCAGAAAAGCAGGTCGGCCCGGGTGGCCGGCGCGGACATCGCGGGGCCGGCCTGAGTGAACACGCGCCCGAATGGTCAGGATGAAGGTATGGGTTTCCATGTCGACTCCGAGGCCGGGCGGCTGCGCCGCGTCATCCTTCACCGGCCGGATCTAGAGCTCAAAAGGCTCACGCCCAGCAACAAGGACGCGCTGCTCTTCGACGATGTGCTCTGGGTGCGCCGGGCGCGCGCCGAGCACGACGGCTTCGCGGACGTCCTGCGCGACCGGGGCGTCGCCGTCCACCTCTTCGGCGACCTCCTCACCGATGTCATGCGGCTTCCCGAGGCCCGGGAACTCGTCCTCGACCGCGTCTTCGACGAGAAGGAGTACGGCCCGCTCGCCACGGACCACCTCAGAGCCGCCTTCGAGTCCCTGCCCCTCGCCGAACTGGTCGAGGCGCTGATCGGCGGCATGACCAAGCGCGAGTTCCTCGCCGCGCACGCCGAACCGGCCTCCGTGCGCTTCCATGTCATGGAACTCGACGACTTCCTCCTCCAACCCCTCCCCAACCACCTCTTCACCCGCGACACCTCCGCCTGGATCTACGACGGGGTCTCCATCAACGCCATGCGCTGGCCGGCCCGCCGGCGCGAGACGGTCCACTTCGAGGCGATCTACCGACACCACCCCCTCTTCCGGCCCGAGACCTTCCACATCTGGTCGGAGGGGCAGGCCGACTACCCGTCCACCATCGAGGGCGGTGACGTCCTGGTCATCGGCAACGGCGCGGTCCTCATCGGCATGAGCGAGCGCACCACCCCCCAGGCCGTCGAGATGCTCGCCCACAAGCTCTTCGCCGCCGGTTCCGCGCAGACGATCGTCGCCCTCGACATGCCGAAACGCCGGGCCTTCATGCATCTGGACACCGTCATGACCATGGTCGGCGCCGACACCTTCACCCAGTACGCCGGGCTCGGCATGCTCCGCTCGTACACGATCGAGCCGGGCGTCGGCGAGAAGGAACTCAAGGTCACCGACCATCCGCCGGAGCACATGCACCGCGCCATCGCCGCCGCCCTCGGCCTCAACGAGATCCGCGTCCTGACCGCCACCCAGGACGTCCACGCCGCCGAACGCGAACAATGGGACGACGGCTGCAACGTCCTCGCCGTCGAACCCGGCGTCGTCGTCGCCTACGAACGCAACGCCACCACCAACACCCATCTGCGCAAGCAGGGCATCGAGGTCATCGAGATCCCCGGCAGCGAACTGGGCCGGGGGAGGGGCGGCCCCCGCTGTATGAGCTGCCCGGTGGAGAGATCGCCCGTGTAGAGCCATCCACAGGGAAGGGGGCCGTCCGTATAGAAATGTGGAACATCGTATAGACTTCCAAACCTTCTTGCGATGTCTCTCGATGTTGTTGATGTTTCTCTGTCGTACTCACCCCAGGAGCGCCCCATGGCGACCGTTCCCCACGCCCTCGCCGGGCGCCACTTCCTCAAGGAGCTGGACTTCACCGCGGAGGAGTTCCGCGGGTTGATCGAGCTGGCCGTGGAACTGAAGGCGGCGAAGAGGGCCGGGACGGAGACCCAGCACCTCCTGGGCAGGAACATCGCGCTGATCTTCGAGAAGACCTCGACCCGCACCCGCTGCGCGTTCGAGGTCGCCGCGGCCGACCAGGGCGCCCGCACCACCTATCTCGACCCCTCCGGCTCACAGATGGGGCACAAGGAGTCGGTCCGGGACACGGCACGCGTACTCGGCCGGATGTTCGACGCGATCGAGTTCCGCGGGGACAGTCAGGAGAACGTCGAGGAACTCGCCGCGTACGCCGGGGTGCCCGTCTACAACGGCCTCACCGATGACTGGCACCCCACCCAGATGCTCGCCGATGTGATGACCATGACCGAGCACTGCGCCAAGCCGCTCGACGAGATGGTCTTCGCCTACCTCGGCGACGCCCGCTTCAACATGGGCAACTCCTACCTGGTCACCGGCGCCCTCCTCGGCATGGACGTCCGGATCGTCGCCCCCCGGGCCTACTGGCCCGCCGAGGAAGTCGTCACCCACGCCCACAAGCTCGCCAAGGTCAGCGGCGCCCGCATCACGCTCACCGAGCACATCCACGAGGGCGTCCGGGGCGCCGACTTCGTCGCCACGGACGTCTGGGTGTCGATGGGCGAGCCCAAGGAGGTCTGGGACGAGCGCATCGGCGCCCTCTCCCCGTACGCCGTGACCATGGACGTCCTCAACGCCACCGGCAACCCCGACGTCAAGTTCCTCCACTGCCTCCCGGCCTTCCACGACCTCGGCACCAAGGTCGGCCGCGAGATCCACGAACTCCACGGCCTCGACTCCCTCGAAGTCACCGACGAGGTCTTCGAGTCCTCTCACTCGATCGTCTTCGACGAGGCCGAGAACCGTCTCCACACGATCAAGGCGATCCTGGTGGCAACCCTGACGAAGGGCACGTGAGGCTGCCGCCCAACAGCTCGGGGGTACGGGTGTGCTGGCGGGTGCGGGTTGTATGTGGTTGCTCGCGCAGTTCCCCGCGCCACGAAGCCGGCCTGGACGAGCCGTACGTCGGCGCCGGCCAGCCTGCTGATGAGGATGTTGCCGACCTTGTCGTACACGGCGTCGGGCCAC
>NZ_JBSFVY010000058.1:0-39378 GCF_053592555.1 Streptomyces sp. NPDC002643 | reverse complement strand
AGCACCCCCCGGATCATCAAGGACAGGGGCAACGAGCCATACCGGCCCCGAAGGCCACGAGCCCCAACCGGGCTCTACAAGGAAGGTAATGGGCGAGCCAAGGGCGGGACGCCGTCCCGCCACCACCGGCAAGCAGGTGCGGCCGGGCCCGCCATCCCGTACCGCACGCACCACCACCTCGTACGGCAGACCGCCACCTCGCGTCGCACGCGCCGCCACCCCGTCCCAAGTGGTGGAACGGCCGAATCCGTGGTGTTGACCCGTCACTATGTCCGCACATACGTTGCTGGCGAGGGAAAGCGCTTGCCGTTGTGAGGGGTCGCCGTTCTGCCGGAGCTTCTTGCCACCAGGCGTTGGCCAACGTCCGATGTCACGTTCGATGGAGTGCTGATCACGTCCATGCCCACAGCCAGCAACGACCCGAGCCCGACTCCGGACCACCTACCGAATTCCGCCGCACCCCCTGCTGCTTCGTCAACCCCTCTGACCGGTCGCCGTATCCGCGCCGCGATCGTCGGCATCGGCGCCATCGGCGGAGGCTCGCATCTGCCGGCGCTCGCGCGGCTGGCCGAGGAGGGGGAGACCGAGGTCGTCGCCGCCGTTGACATCGATGCCGAAGCGGTCAAGCGGTTCTGTGACGAGCACGGCATCCCGCACGGCTACACCGATCTGGACCGCATGCTGGCCGAGCAGCGCCCCGACCTCGTCAGCATCTGCACCCCGCCCACCCTCCACCGCGACCAGACGATCGCCGCGCTGAGGGCCGGAGCGTGGGTGTGGTGCGAGAAGCCGCCGGTGCCCACGCTCGCCGACTTCGACGCCGTGGAGGCGGAGGAGGGCACCGAGACCGGCGGCCCGTACGCCTCGATCGTCTTCCAGCACCGCTTCGGCTCGGCCTCGACGCATGTCCGCCGGCTGCTCGCCGACCGGAGTCTCGGACGCCCGCTCGTGGCGCACTGCCAGACCACCTGGTACCGGGACACCGCCTACTATGCCGTCCCCTGGCGCGGACGCTGGGCCACCGAGGGCGGCGGCCCCGCCATGGGACACGGCATCCACCAGATGGACCTCCTCCTCGACCTGCTCGGCCCCTGGAGCGAGGTACGGGCCATGGTCGGCCGCCTCGTCCACGATGTGGAGACCGAGGATGTGTCCACCGCCCTCGTCCGCTTCGAGAACGGCGCCCTGGCCACCGTCGTCAACAGCGTCCTCAGCCCCGACGAGGTCAGCCGTATCCGGATCGACTGCGAGCGCGCCACCGTCGAACTGACCCATCTGTACGGCCACTCCAACGACAACTGGACCATCACCCCGGCCCCCGGCACCCCGGACGAGGACCTGGCGGCCTGGCGCGACTTCGGCGAGGACGTGCCCAGCTCCCACCTCGCCCAGCTGCGCGAGCTGGTGGCGAGCATGCGCGCGGGCGAGCGCCCCCGCAGCAGCGGAGCGGACGGGCGTACGAGCCTGGAGCTGATCGCCGCCCTCTACAAGTCGGCGTTCACCGACACAACCGTACGGCGCGGGGAGATCGGCCCCGGCGACCCGTACTACACGGCCATGCACGGCGGCGCCCCCGGCTGGGCGCCCGTCGCCGCCCAGATGCCCGCCACGAGTGAGGAGATCCCCGCATGACCTTCCACGACGGGCTGCGTGTCGTCCACGCCCACGGCGACCGGATCACGGTCACCGAACCCGGCACGGGTGTCGAGCTGTTCTCCTACGTGTACCGGCCGGAGGCCGCCTGGGAGGCGCCGAAGCCCTATCTGCACCCGATCCGCACCCTCGCCGGCGACGTCGTCACCGACTTCCGGCCCAACGACCACCGCTGGCACAAGGGTCTGCAGCTGACCGCCTCACACCTCTCGGGGCAGAACCTGTGGGGCGGCAACTCGTACGTCCATGGCGAGGGCTATCTCGCCATCCCGGAGCGGGTCGGCTCGATGGCGCACGTCGGCTTCGACGAGGTCGTCTCGGACGGTGAGCGGGTCGTGATCGCCGAACGGCTCACCTGGCACCCCTACACCGGGGAGCTGTGGGCCGACGAGGAGCGCCGGATCGAGGTCCACGACGTGGACACGGAGTCCGGTTCGTGGGCGCTGACCTGGACGAGCGCCATCACCAACCGCCGTGAGGAACCGCTCCTCTTCGGCAGCCCGACCACCGCAGGGCGCGAGATGGCCGGCTACACCGGCCTGTTCTGGCGCGGCCCGCGCGCCTTCCGGGACGGGCGGATCATCGGGCCCGACTCCGAGGGGCCGGAGCTGATGGGCAGGCAGGCGCCCTGGCTGGCCTACTCGGGCGAGCACGACGGCAGCGACGGCCACGCCACGCTCGTCTTCGCCCACGCGCCCGAGAACGACCACACCGGCGCCGACGGCACCCACCCCGCGCACTGGTTCGTCCGCAACGAGCCGTTCGCCGCCGTCGCCCCCTCCTGGGCCTTCCACGAGGAACTGGAACTGGCCCCCGGCGACACCCTCACCCGCCGCTACCGCGTCGTCGTGGCGGACGGCGCCTGGGAGCGGGAGGAGATCGCCAAGTACCTGGAGGCGCACCCGTGGTGAACGTGAGCGGTGCCCACGGTGCTGACGGTGCCTTCGAGGGGCTGCCCGGCGGGGTCGCCGTCTCGCACCTGTCCGTGTACGACTGGCCCGCCTCGGACGGGGTGTGCGGCGGAACTCCCCATATGCATCTGACCTGTTCGGAGGCGTACGTCGTCACCGGCGGGCGGGGCGCCGTCCAGACGCTGACGACATCCGGGTACGAGGTCACGCCGCTGTCGCCGGGGACGGTCGCCTGGTTCACGCCGGGCACCATCCACCGCCTCGTCAACGAGGACGACCTGCGCATCACCGTCCTCATGCAGAACAGCGGGCTCCCGGAGGCCGGCGACGCGGTCCTCACGCTGCCGCCGGCGTACCTCACCGACCCGGAGACATACGCCGCCGCCACCCGTATCCCGCCGGACGCCCCGGAGGAGGAGCGGGAGCGGGTCGCCCGGGCCCGGCGGGATCTCGCCCTGGAGGGCTACCGGGCGCTCCGCGACGCCACCGGCCCCGAGCCGCTGGCCGCCTTCCACCGGGCCGCCGCCGCGCTCGTACGGCCGCGGCTCGGGGAGTGGCGTGAGCGGTGGGAACGGGGGGCGCGGGCGGCTGCCGCCGTGACCGGGGAGCAGCTGGACCGGCTGGAGCGGGGGGATGTGTCCCACCTCGCCGAGGCCGTCGTACGGGCCGAACGGCCTGTGGAACGTGGGAAGTTTGGGATGTGTGGGCGACTGGATGTCTACAAAGGGGAGTGAGGTGGGCGCCTAGTAGCCCGGGGCGGAGTGTGGAGGGGCGGCTGCGGGTTCTTCGTGGTTGTTCGCGCCGCGCGGCGGAGCCGCAAATCAAATGCAGCCCCCGCGCCCCTGAGCGGCGTGGGTGCGAGCCCTCGCGCTATTGCGCCGTCGGCCCCGTTACCGACCATCCCGGGGCCTGCGGGTGGGCCATCAGGTCCTCGTGGTGGACCTCGCCTCCGCAAGTCGTGCAGGTGATCCTCGGGATCAGTTCATTGCCGCAGATGTGTTCGATCACCATGGGGCGGTCGTCGTCTTTTCGGAGATGGCGGTCGCCCCAGGCCATGAGGGTCATCAGGACCGGTTCCAGCTCCAGGCCCGCCCGGGTCGGGCGGTACTCGAAGCGCTGGGGGCGTTCGCTGTAGGCGTGCTTGCTCAGGATGCCCGCCTCCACGAGGCGGCGTAGGCGCGTGGCCAGGACGTCGCGTGGGGCGCCGATGTTGCGGACCAGTTGGTCGAAGCGGCCGTTGCCGAGGCAGACCTCGCGCAGGACCAGCAGGGAGTACTTCTCGCCGACGATCGCGAGGGTGTCGGCGATGGAACATGGGCGCGGATCTCCGGAGGCGGGCATACGGCCCAGTCTAGGGGAGCGGGCGGGGTGGGTTTGATTTTCCAACTCGCCGGGCTATGGTGAGTTTGGATTTCCTACTCACTGGTATTTCCTCACTGGCATTCCCTCGCCGGTGGTCGTGACGGGTAGTCGTGGAGGTTCCTTCCATGCGTGACGCCGTGATCGTCGAAGCCGTACGCACTCCCATGGGCAAGGGCAGGCCGAACGGCGCCCTCGCCCATGTCCACCCCGTCGAACTCCTCGCCCACACCCTGCGCGCCCTCGTCGACCGGGCGGGAGTGGACCCGGCGCTCGTCGACGACGTCATCGGCGGAACCGTCGACCAGGTCGGCGAGCAGGCCATGAACACCACCCGCTACGCCGTCCTCTCGGCGGGCTTCCCCGAGTCGGTGCCCGCGACCACGGTCGACCGCCAGTGCGGCTCCTCCCAGCAGGCCGTGCACTTCGCCGCGCAGGGTGTGATGGCGGGCGCGTACGACCTGGTGGTCGCCTGTGGTGTGGAGTCGATGAGCCGGGTGCCGATGTGGTCCAACGTGCCGGCGGGCAAGGACCCGTTCGGGCCCGGAGTCGCGGCCCGCTACCCCGAGGGGCTTGTCCCGCAGGGCATCAGCGCCGAGCTGATCGCCGCCAAGTGGTCGCTCACGCGCGAGCGGATGGACGCCTTCGCCGTGGACTCCCATCGCAAGGCCGCCGCGGCCTGGGATGCCGGGCTCTTCGACGCCGAGGTGGTGCCCCTGGACGGGGTGGGCCGGGACGAGTCCGTACGGCCGGGGAGTACGGTCGAGGTCCTCGCCGGGCTCAGGCCCGCGTACCACGATCCCGGGTTCGCCGAGCGGTTCCCCCAGATCGAGTGGAACGTGACCGCGGGGAACGCCAGCCCTGTCAACGACGGCGCCTCCGCCGTGCTCATCGCCTCCGCCGAGGCCGCCGAACGGCTGGGGCTGCGGCCGCTCGCTCGGCTGCGCGACTTCGCCGTCGTCGGGTCCGATCCGGTGTTGATGCTCACCGGGGTCGTACCGGCCACCGAGAAGGTGCTTCGGCGGGCCGGGTTGACGATCGACGACATCGATGTGTTCGAGGTCAATGAGGCGTTTGCGAGTGTGGTGCTGGCCTGGCAGCAGGAGACGGGGGCCGATCTGGGCAAGGTCAATGTGCACGGGGGTGCGATCGCACTGGGGCATCCGCTGGGGGCGAGCGGTACTCGGCTGACCACGACTCTGGTTCATGCCCTGCGGGCGCGAAGGGTCAGGTATGGGTTGCAGACCATGTGCGAGGCGGGTGGGTTGGCCAACGCGATGGTGGTGGAGGCCGTTTGAGGGCGGGGGGGCGGGGGTGTGCGGCGCTCGGTGGCCGGGGCTGGGCGGGGCTGGGTTGCGCTTGCCGGCGCTTACAGGGTGCCGCTCTCTATTGCCCGCAGCTGCAGCGGAACGGTGACCCGCAGCTACGACGGCTTCGCTCGCAAGTGGTGGCGTTTGCGCCAGGCCACTACTGCGCCTATCAGGGCCGGGATCGCGATGCTGGCCATGGCGATCAGGAAGAGGGGGGAAGTCGGGGTGGAGGCTCGGGCGCCTGCTACCGCGTAGGCGGCTGTGTTGGGGATGGAGCCGAGGACCGTGGCCAGGAGGAAGGGGAGCCAGTTCATGCGGGAGACCGCGGCGCAGTAGTTGGCCGCCCAGAACGGGACTCCGGGGAACAGCCGGGACGCCAGGATCGAGCGGAAACCGTGGCGGCTCAGCTGACCGTCCGCCAGCTTCAGCCAGCGGTGGCGCAGAAGCGGGCGCAGGGCGTCCTGGCCGAGGAGCCGGCCCAGGCCGAAGGCGAGGGCGGCCCCGAGGCCGGTCCCCGCGAGCGCCGCGCCGAGGCCGAGCTGCGAGCCGAAGAGGGCTCCCGCCGCGAGGTTGAGGATCGGCCGGGGCACGAAAGCCACCGTGCACAGCCCGTACGCCACCGCGTACATCACGACCGCCGCCGCGCCGTTCACCTGGGGCGGCCAGCCGTTGGCCAGCAGCCGCTGAGGCTCGAAGAGGAGAACGGTTGTCGCCGCGCTCAGCAGCAGTGCGACAAGCAGGGAGAACCGCGCCCACGGCGAGAGCAGCACCCTGCCCCAGCGGGCGGTGCGCCCCGGGGGGACGGCCGGGGCGGCGTCGGGTGCGGCGGTGGGCGTCGCGACGGCGAGCTCCGTGGCGGCGGCCCGGGGAAGAGTCGTGGCGGTGCCCCCAGAGCGGGTGGTGGCATCGAGCATTCGTCGACCGTAACCGACGGATGTGTGTGGACGCCGTACGGGACGTCTCACCGTTGTCACAGCATGCGGAACATCCGGGTCGGACCCGGTGACACCACGGGTTCCCGAAGGGCCCCGCACACCGTGCCGCCTGCGTGTTCCGGAACACGGACGCCACCGGGCCACCGTTCACCCGCACCCTGCCCTGTGAAGCTTCTCTCCTCGCGACCGCTGCCTGCTGACCGCTGACCGCTGTCGGCTGACGACCACGGAAAACCCATAGGTCCTCCGGCACCCCCTCCGCACCCCTCGACCCGCCCGTGACAAAAACCATTCGACGTGGGGCGGAAGGCCGACGATGATCGACGCCATGTTCCGGCACGCCTTCGTCCTCGCCGCATCCGCGATCGTCGCGGATGCCCCGAAGGCTGCCCTTCTGATCGTCGTGGCCGCCGCAGACGGCGCCCGAAGCTGACCCTTCCCGGAGATTCCGGCGGACCCCGCAGGGGGAGGGTCGGCACGACCTTGGGGTCCCCGTCCCGGCCGCCTTTCCACGCCGCCGGGGCCATCACTCAGCATCGCCGAAGAGGCGCCGAAGAGGCTTCGAGGTACCGCCATGTCCAAGACGGCTTACGTCCGCACGAAACCGCATCTCAACATCGGCACGATGGGCCATGTCGACCACGGCAAGACCACCCTGACCGCCGCCATCACCAAGGTCCTCGCCGAGCGCGGCACCGGCACGTTCGTGCCGTTCGACCGTATCGACCGCGCTCCGGAGGAGGCGGCGCGCGGTATCACCATCAACATCGCGCACGTCGAGTACGAGACCGACACCCGGCACTACGCGCACGTCGACATGCCCGGCCACGCCGACTACGTCAAGAACATGGTGACCGGGGCCGCGCAACTCGACGGGGCGATCCTCGTCGTCTCCGCGCTCGACGGGATCATGCCGCAGACTGCCGAGCACGTCCTGCTCGCCCGGCAGGTCGGCGTCGACCACATCGTCGTCGCCCTCAACAAGGCCGACGCCGGCGACGAGGAGCTGACCGACCTCGTCGAGCTGGAGGTGCGCGAACTGCTCACCGCGCACGGCTACGGCGGCGACTGCGTACCCGTCGTACGGGTCTCCGGGCTCAAGGCCCTCCAAGGGGACCCGCGGTGGACGGCGTCCATCGACGCGCTGCTGGACGCCGTGGACACCTACGTCCCGATGCCGGAGCGGTATCTGGACGCGCCGTTCCTGTTGTCCGTCGAGAACGTTCTCACCATCACCGGGCGGGGGACCGTCGTCACCGGTGCCGTCGAGAGGGGCACGATCCATGTGGGCGACCGCGTCGAAGTGCTCGGCGCGGACGTCGAGACCGTCGTCACCGGCCTTGAGACCTTCGGCAAGCCGATGGCGGAGGCGCAGGCCGGGGACAACGTGGCGCTGCTGTTGCGTGGCGTCGCGCGGGACACCGTGCGGCGCGGGCATGTCGTGGCCGCGCCCGGCAGTGTCGTGCCCCGGCGGCACTTCACCGCGCAGGTGTATGTGCTGTCGGCTCGTGAGGGCGGCCGTACGACTCCGGTGTCCACCGGGTATCGGCCGCAGTTCTACATCCGTACCGCGGATGTGGTGGGGGACGTCGACCTCGGGGAGATCGCCGTCGCCCGGCCCGGTGACCGGGTCACGATGAGCGTGGAGCTGGGGAGGGAGGTTCCGTTGGAGCCGGGACTCGGGTTCGCGATTCGTGAAGGCGGTCGGACCGTGGGGGCGGGGACCGTTACGGCCGTTCAATAGGTGGGTTGCTGGTGGTGGGGGACTGCGGGCCGGTTCGTGGCCGGTCGCGCAGTTCCCCGCGCCCCTTTCAGGGCGCTGCAGTGGACCGGCGGCAGACAGCCGGGGCGCTGCGAAGGGCCATGGGCGGGTGAGCCGCCCGGCACAATGGATGCCGTGAACGAAGCCATACCCGTGTCCCGTGCCGTCGACGGTGGCAACGCCAAGCTCATGCCCGATGTCGACCGGGAACGGGCCTGGCTGCTGACTGTCGACGGGGCGCCGCAGTCGTATGTCGATCTGGACGCGCCGACGCATCTGGAGTTCGAGTACGCGCGGCGGCTCGGGCATGTGCTGGACACGGTGGCGGAGCCGGGGCGGGCACTCGATGTGCTGCACCTCGGTGGGGGCGCGCTCACGCTGCCCCGGTATGTGGCCGCCACCCGGCCCGGGTCGCGGCAGGTCGTCGTCGAGTACGACGTGGCGTTGCTGGACCTCGTCGCCGAGTATCTGCCCCTGCCGGGCGGCGCCGAGATCGCTCTCCACGGGGCCGACGCCCGCGAATGGCTCGAAGCCGCCCCCGACGACTCGGCCGGCGTACTCGTCGCCGATGTCTTCGGCGGCTCGCGGGTGCCCGCGCATCTGACGACGCTGGGGTACGCGCGTGCCGCCGAGCGGGTGCTCCGGGCGGACGGGGTCTACCTCGCGAACCTCGCCGACGCCGCGCCCTTCGCCTTTCTGCGCTCCCAACTGGCCACGTTCGCGGCGGTGTTCGAGGAGCTGGTGCTGATCGCCGAACCGGGGGTGCTGCGCGGCCGACGGTTCGGCAACGCCGTACTCCTCGCCTCCCATAAGCCGTTCGACGTCGCCGCCCTCGTCCGACGCACCGCCGCCGACGCCTTCCCGGCGCGGGTCGAACACGGGCCGGACCTACGGAAGTTCATCGGCGACGCCGTACCGGTGCGCGAGGAGGCCGCCGTACCGTCACCCGAGCCACCCGACGGGGCGTTCAGCATCGACTGAGCCGACGTCGGCCGGACCGGCCATCGGCTGAACCGGCACCGGTCCGACCCGGGGTCGGATGTACCGGGCTCGGATGCACCGGGTTCGGTCTAACCGGCCTCGGCCGGACCGGCCGATCGCTGTACCGGCGTTGGTTGAACCGGCATTGGTCCGACGCGGGGTCGGATGCACCGGGGTCGGTCTAGCCGGCCTCGGCCGGACCGGCCGATCGCTGTACCGGCGTTGGTTGAACCGGCATTGGTCCGACGCGGCTCAGACGCACGGGGATCGCCCCAACCGACGTCGGCCGGATCGGGAACGGCCTCACCGGCATTGGCTGAACCGGGAACTACCTCACCGGCATTGGCTGAACCGGGAACGGCAGGCCCGGGAACAGTGCGACCAGGAACGGCTGCCCGACCAGGAACGGCCGAACCCGGACCGGCCGAACCCGGAACGGCCGGTCCGGGAACAGCCGGTCCGGATACGGCTGCTCCCAGAACGGCCGGTCCGGGAACGGCCCGACCGGCCTATGCCACGCCGCCCCCGAGCGAACCCGGCTCGGCGGCCGGCGTCGCCTGGGGGGCCGGTGCTGCGAGGGCTTCCGGCTTCGCCTGGGGAGCCGGTGTCGCAAGGGCTTCCGGCTTCGCCTGGGAGGTCGGTGGCCCATGGGCTTCCGGTTCAGCCTGGAGGGCTGGCGCCGCGAGGGCTTCCGGCTTCGCCTGGGAGGTCGGTGGCCCTAGGGCTTCCGGCTTCGCGGAGGCGATTGGGTTGCTCTTGTGCGGGTGTCGGGTCAGGGTGCGTACGTCGCGTACGCACAGGACCGCCGCCGTGGCCGCCGTGCACAGCGCGGCGCAGCCCCACAGTGCCGTCGAGCGCCCGAGGGCGCTCTCCGCCGGGCCCGCCAGCGCGGTCGCGAGCGGCACCATCGACACCGAGCCGAACCAGTCGTACGCCGAGACGCGGGACAGCTTCTCCTCCGGGATCTCTTGGTGCAGCGCGGTCATCCAGGAGACGCCGAACACCTCGATCGACACCCCGCTGACGAACATCGCCACGCACAGCACGGCGATCGGCGTCGGCACGGCGAGCGCGGCCGACGGCAGCGCGAACGGGAAGACGCAGAGCACGCCGACGAGGAGGAACCGGCGCGGCCGCCAACGGGTCATGAGCAGAGCGCCCACGGCGTTACCGGCCCCGTACAGGGCGAGTGCCAGCCCCCAGGGGCCCGCGCCGCCGAGGCTGTCGCGGGCGACCTGGGGGCCGTAGACCGCGTCGGCGGCCACGATCACCGCGTTGATCAGGGAGAACTGCACGACGATCGCCCACAGCCAGGTCCGGCCGGTGAACTCCCGCCAGCCGTCCCGGAGATCGGCCAGCATGCCGTGGCCCTGTGCGCGGTCCGGTACATGGCTCACGTCGAGGAAGGCGCGCAGGGCGCCGGCCGCCGCGAACGCCACCGCGTCCACCGCGAGTACCCAGCCGGGGCCGATCAGCGCGACCAGCACACCGCCGAGCGCGGCGCCGCCCATGGTCGCGCCCTGCGAGGCGAAGCGGAACAACGCGAAGGCCCGGCCCGCCTGTTCGGCGTCGACCGAGGACAGCAGCATGCCCTCGGCGGCCGGGTTGAAGAACGCCTGCCCGGTGCCGCCGAGCGCGGACAGCAGCATCATCTGCCACAGTCGCGCCTCGCCGGTCAGCACGAGTGCCGCGAAGACCGCCTGGGAGAGACAGTTGAGGGTGTTCGCCGCGACCATCACCCGGTGGCGGGGCAGGCGGTCCGCGACCGCGCCGCCGATCAGCAGGAACAGCACCAGCGGCAACGTCCGCGCCGCCGCGACCAGTCCGACGTCCCCGCCGTCGCCGCCCGACTCCAGGACCGCGAACGCCGCCGCGATCAGGGCGCCGTGGCTGCCCAGGTTGGTGATGACGGCGGCCGTCGTCAGCAGGGTGTAGTTGCGGCCCGCCCAGGCGGGACGGCGACGGAAGACCGAGGGATCGGAGGGAGAGGTCACCCGCCGACTATCGCCGCCCCGCCCGCCCCTGCCAAACGGTTTCCGCGCAGACCACACCCGGTTCAGGCCACGAGAAGAGGCCCGAACGGAACGCAGCGCGTTTCACACGCCCCGCCCGTCATCGCCGCCCCCGCCCCCGCCGCCCGGGGGCTACCACCCAGGGGCTGACGCCCGGCCGGGGTCGTTACCGTCGTCCCCGCTGCCCCCGCCCGGGAGCGACGCGCCCCGCCTGGACCGGCGTGCCCAGGCCGGGACCGGCGCGCCCAGGCAGGGCGCCGACGCCGACCAGCCGCCGGGCCGAAGCGCACCGTCGCCGGACGCCGACACGCCCCGGCGCCCGACGCGGCGCGCACCCGCTCCGGAGCGCCGTCATCGCCGCCCCGGCACCCCTCGCCGCCGCTCAGCCCCCCGTAGGCGTCCCGTACAGCCGTACCGTGCTCAGGATCTTCTTCACCGTCTCGTCAGGGACCTCTTCCTTGACGCCCGTGGCGCCGTGGAAGGTCCAGGAGACGAAGTCGTCCTTGGAGTTCTTGAAGGCGAACGTGGTGGCCTTGCCGTCGGTGTCGCACTTGCCCTGCTTGCCGTTCTTGGCGACACCGGTCGAGTAGGTCGTGGCGACACTGCCCTCGACACCGGACGTCGTCGTGTACGACTCGGGCTCGCCGACCTTCATCAGCTTCTTGGAGGCATCCTTCTGGTCGGTGTACCCGCCGAAGACCCACCACGCGGAGTCGTTGCGGGCGATGTCGGCGGTGTCCTTGGCGCCCTGCTGCCCCTTGGTGCCCACCGCCGCGAGAGACTTGTCCGAGGTGTTCCCGTCCTTGTCGTCGTCGGAGGTGCACCACTTCGCCTTGTAGTGCGCCGGCGCCGACATCCCGATGAGGACCGAGCCGTCGCCCTTCTCGCTGTCCTCGAAGCCGATGAACGTATCGGGCGAGTCGACCTCCCAGTCCGCGGGCACGTCGAACGCCGTGCCCCACTTGGGGTTGACGACGACCTTCCAGCCGTCGATGGTCGGCTGCGCCCCGGCGTCCTCGCCGCGCGGGTTGTCCTCGGACGGGGAAGCGCTCGGGGACGAGGAGACCGACGGCGACGGCTTGTCGTCGCCGCCCGCCTGTTCTTCCTTGTCGCCGCCGAGGACCAGGAACCCGGTGACGCCGGCCGCCACGACGACGGCCGTGGCGGCGATGATCGCGACGAGCCTGGTCCGGTTGCCGCCGCCTCCGCCCGGCGGTTCCGGAGCGCCCATCGGAGCCGGCGTGCCCCACTGGGGCTGCTGCCCGTACCCCGGCTGCTGACCCGTCGACTGGTAACCGGGCTGTTGATAGGGGTTGGGCGTCGGGTACTGCTGCTGGTATCCCGACTGGCCGTACCCCGGCTGCTGATACGGATTCGGCTGCTGCGGGTTCTGCTCGCCCCCGGGCGGCTGCTGCTGTCCTGGCCACATGGCTCGTAACGATAGAGGCGCCGAGGGGCGGGGTGCCACGGGCGTCCACGAAGCGGCTTTGCACTCGGGACGAACGGCTCGAAAGCGACCGGGACGGACGACTTTTGACACCGCCCGCCCCGAAGCCGACCCTCCGTCAGCCGCGGGAGACCCGGCATTGGCCCGAGCCCCACCTCGCCGACCCTCGTCAGCCGCCGGGCCCCGGCGACCGCCCGAGCCCGGACCCCACCCCGTCGACCCCTTCGTCAGCCGCCCGTCGGTGTGCCGTACAGCCGTACCGTGCTGAGGATCTTCTCGATCGTCTCGTCGGGGACCTCGTCGTTCACCCCGGTGGCGCCGTAGAGGCTCCAGGCCACATAGTCGCCCTTGGAGTTCTTGAAGCCGAAGGTGACCGCCTTGCCGTCGCTGTCGCACTTCCCCTTCTGGGGAGTGTTCTTGGAGCGGGCCCAGGCCACACTGCCCTCCACTCCCGAGGCGGTCGTGTAGTCCTTCGCCTCCTTGTCGACGGTGATGCTCTTGCGGTCGGGCTGGGTGTAGCCGCCGTACACGTACCAGGGCACCTGGTTGAGGGCGACCTCCTCGGTGTTCTTGGCGCCGCTCGCGCCCTTGGTGCCGGTCGCGGCCAGATGCGTGTCGTCCTCGCGGCCGTCCTTGTCGTCGTCGGAGGTGCACCACTTGGACTTGTAGTACGCCGGTGCCGACATGGTGATGAGCGGCGCGTCGCCGGGCTCGCCCTCGGAGTCCTCGAAGCCGATGATGGTCGTCGGGGAGTCGACCTCCCAGTCGGCGGGGACGTCGAAGGCGGTGCCCCACTTGGGGTTGACGACGACCTTCCAGCCTTCCACGGTCGGCTGGGGCCCCTCCGCGCTGCGCTCCTCACCGCTCGGCGAGGCCGAGGCGCTCGGTTCGCCGGACGCGCTCGCCGACGCCTTGGTGTCCTTGCCGTCCTTCGCCTGTTCTTCCTTGTCGCCGCCGAGGACCAGGAACCCGGTGACCCCGGCGGCCACGACGACGGCCGTGGCGGCGATGATCGCGACGAGCCTGGTCCGGTTGCCGCCGCCTCCGCCCGGCGGTTCCGGAGCGCCCATCGGAGCCGGCGTGCCCCACTGGGGCTGCTGCCCGTACGCGCTCTGCTGCACGGTCGGCGCCTGGTGATACCCGGGCTGCTGATACGGATTCGGCTGCTGATACCCCGGCTGCTGATAAGGGTTCTGCTGCGGGTTGTGCTCGCCCCCTGGCGGCTGCTGCTGTCCTGGCCACATGGTCGACCACTTTATGAGTTCTGTGCCACGGTTCGGTCACCGAGCCCTGTCAGGCATGTACCGGTCAGGGGGAGAGATCGTGAAGTGCGCCGTGGGTGCGCCGCCGGTACGCCGCCGGATCGGCACCCCTGGCCAGAGCCTCCTACCCGTGGGTAACATCGCCGCCATGAGCGCAGAGCAGCAGAAGTCGATCGGCGAGATGCTCGCCGCCACGGTGCCGATGGTGCGGACGATGAACCTGGAGTTCCAGGAGGCGTCGGCGGAGAAGGTCGTGGTGACGCTGCCCGATCAGGGCGAGTTCCACAACCATGTCGGCGGGCCGCACGCCGGGGCGATGTTCACCCTGGGTGAGTCCGCGAGCGGGGCGATCGTGCTCGCGGCCTTCGGCGACCAGCTCTCGCGCGCCGTGCCGCTCGCCGTCAACGCGGAGATCACCTACAAGAAGCTCGCGAAGGGCGCCGTCACCGCCACCGCGACGCTGGGCCGCCCCGCCGCCGAGGTCGTCGCCGAACTCGACGCCGGGCAGCGCCCCGAGTTCCCCGTCTCCGTCGCCATCCAGCGCGCCGACGGCGCCGTCACCGGCGAGATGACCGTCGTCTGGACCCTGCGCCCCAACTCCTGACCCGCTCTTCGCTTCCGTCCCTCACCGCCCCTCTCCACTCCCGAGGGGCGGTGAGGGTTTCTGGTTTTCTCCCTTTTCTTTCCCTTCTCATCCGCTCTCTTTCGTTCACTTCATTGACACGAGTCACTGCTCGCCCTAGTTTCCCGCCCGGCACGCATTCACATGGTTTACACAGACGCCTGCTCGAAGGAGAGACGGCTTCATGCCCACCCCCTTACGACGACTCGCGGCACGGACCACACGGGCGCCCCAGGGCTTGGCGGTCACCGCCCTCGCCGCCGCCCTCCTGACCCCCGCCTCCCCGGCCCAGGCCACCACCCCCACCCCGTCGGCCGCCGTCGTGCGCACCGACGCCGGATGGATCAGAGGCGAAACCACCGCCGAGGGGCGACAGTTCCTCGGTATCCCCTACGCCAGGCAGCCCGTCGGCGATCTCCGCTGGACCGAACCCCGGCCCGTCCAGCCCTGGCAAGGGGTGCGTGAGACACGGGAGTTCGGCAACCGCTGTGTGCAGACGCCCAGTTGGGACCCCGGATACGAACAACCCAGCCACACCGAGGACTGCCTCGACCTCAATGTCTACGTTCCCAAGGGCGGCGGACAGCGGCCCGTCATGGTCTGGCTGCACGGCGGCGGCCTCACCGCGGGCGCCGGCGAGGACGTCGTACCGGACACCTTCGCGCGACAGACCGGCACCGTCGTCGTGACCGTCAACTACCGCCTCGGCGCCATGGGCTTCCTCGCCACCGCCGGACTCGACGACGAGGTGCGCGACGGCGTCTCCGGCAACTTCGGGATGCTCGACCAGCAGGCCGCGCTCCGCTGGGTGCGGTCCAACATCGGCCGCTTCGGCGGTGACCCGGGCCGGGTCACCATCGCGGGCGAGTCCGCCGGCGGCCGCTCGGTCTGCACCCAGCTGGCCTCACCGACCTCGAAGGGCCTGTTCCGCGCCGGGATCGTGCAGAGCGGGGCGTACGGCGACTGCGGGGCGCAGACCCGGGCGGCGGCGCTCGCCCAGGGCGAGGTCTTCATGGAACGGCTGGACTGCGCCGACCTGGCCTGTCTGCGTGCCAAGCCCGCCCCCGAGATCCTCGCCGCCCAGGCCGGTCTGAACTGGGGCCCCGTCGTCGGCGGAGCCTTCCTGCCCCGGCAGCCCTTCGATGCGTTCGCCGACGGGGCGGCGGCCCACGTCCCCGTCCTCAACGGCGCCAACCAGGACGAGGGGCGCCTGTTCGCCTTCGGCCGCTTCGACGCGGCAGGCACCCCGCTCACGGCCGAGCAGTACCCCGGCGTCGTACGGACCGAGTTCGGCGACCGCGCCCTGGACCGCTACCCCCTGGCGGAGTACGCCTCGCCGAGCATCGCGTACGGCACCGTCCTGGGCGACCAGCGCTTCGCCTGTGCCGCGCTGCGGCTGGACCGGGTCCTCGCCGGGCGCGGGCCGGTCTACGCGTACGAGTTCGCCGACCGCACCTCACCGCCCTTCGCCTCGCTGCGCGCTCTCGGCACCGACTTCGACTTCGGCGCCACCCATGTCAACGAGGTGCAGTACCTCTTCCAACACTTCGGGCTGGAGACGCCGCTCGACGCCGAGCAGCGCGTCCTGTCACGGCAGATGATCGACTACTGGGGCTCCTTCATCCGCGACGGAGTGCCGAGGGCACCCGGCCAGCCCGCCGTACCGGCCGACGGCAGCCAGGTGCTCACTCTGCGGACCGCCGCGGCGGGCGGCAACTCCCTCGGCACGGCCGTGCACGGTGAGCATCGGTGCGATCTGTGGGACAACCTGTAGGGCTCCGTCTCCCTCTGACTGAACGGGTAGGCTTCCCCGGCGTGCGCCCACGCCGGAGCGCGCGCCGGGGGCCGGGATCGGCTGCATGGGAGGAATCGGCTTTGCACGTCCAGGAGTGGCTCGAAACAGTGCCCCCACTCAGCATCTATCTGCTGGTGGGCTTGGTCATCGGCCTGGAGAGCCTGGGCATCCCGCTGCCCGGCGAGATCATCCTGGTCTCCTCCGCGCTGCTGGCTTCCCAGCACGGTGACATCAACCCGTTCATCCTCGGCGCCTGCGCCACCGCCGGCGCGATCATCGGCGACTCCATCGGCTACGCCATCGGCCGCAAGGGCGGACGCCCACTGCTGGCCAAGCTCGGCCGAAGGTTCCCCAAGCACTTCGGCGAGAGCAATATCGCGGTCGCCGAGCGCTCCTTCGACCGCTGGGGCATGTGGGCCGTCTTCTTCGGCCGCTTCATCGCCCTCCTGCGCATCTTCGCCGGCCCCCTCGCGGGAGTCCTGCAGATGCCGTACTGGCGCTTCCTCACCGCGAACGTCCTGGGCGGCATCCTCTGGGCGGGCGGCACCACGGCCGTCATCTACTACGTGGGCGTGGTCGCCGAGGCCTGGCTGAAGCGCTTCTCCTGGCTGGGCCTGGTCCTGGCGGTACTCATCGGCGCGACCTCACTACTCCTGGTGAAGCGCAAGGCGAAGAAGGCGGCGGCAGCAGCGGAGGCGGAGAAGGCGGAGGGCGACTTGGTCCCGGCCGCCGAGTAACTGTCCGGGCCCGGCCGCCGAGCAACTTCTGGGGCGGGCCGCCGGGACTTTCTGGGGCGGGCGCTGAGCAACTTCTCGGGCGAGCCCGCGCCCCATGCTTTTAGGGGCGCGGGGAACTGCGCGACCAGCCACAACGAACCGGCAGTCGGCCAACAACCGATCCACCCCCTACGCACCCCCGTACTTCTCAGCCAGCGCCGCGTAATGCGCGGCATTGAGGCTCACCACCTCCCGCTCCTCCTCGGTAAGCGCACGCTTAACCTTCGCCGGCACCCCCGCCACCAACGAACCCGGCGGCACCCGCATCCCCTGCGGCACCAACGCCTGCGCGGCCACCAGGGACCCCGCCCCGATGACCGCACCGTTCAGCACGGTCGCCCCCATCCCGATCAGACAGTCGTCCTCCACGGTCGCCCCGTGCACCACCGCGTTGTGCCCGATCGACACCCGCTGCCCGATGGAGATGGGGAAGCCCGGGTCGACATGGAGCGTGCAGTTGTCCTGCACATTGCTGTCCGCCCCCAGGACGATCGGCGCGAACTCGGCCCGCAGCACCGCCCCGTACCAGACACTCGACCCGGGACGCAGTGTCACGTCGCCGATCACCACGGACGTCTCGGCGAGGAACGCGGCGTCGTCCACCTCCGGCTCCTTCTCGCCGAACGAGGTGATCAGGGCCCGCTGCCCATGCGCTCGCCGATTCATCGCCGCCTCCTGGTGATGGCCGTCGTGGATCTGACGGCCGTAGTGGATCGCTTTCCCTCCGCACCGTAAGCCATGGGCAGACCCTCGCGTGGGGTGAAGATCACAGCCGTACGACGGGGTGCGGCCATCGGCCGGTGAGTACGGTGAGCGGGTGCCGAAGACCAAGAACACGTTCTCGTCCTGGCGGCGTCGCGCGGGGCAGCGAGTCGTCCACGCGGGCTGGGCTTGGGCACAGCGCACGGGCTCCGTGACAGCCGAGCGGCCCGGCCGCTTCCGCTTCGGCGCGATGGGAACGGGTACCAGATTGGCCTTCCCGCTCGGCACGGTCTTCGGTGAACCGTGGATTCATCTGGGCGCCCACTGCATCATCGGCGAGCAGGTCACGCTGACCGCCGGGCTGATGCCCGACCTCGACCTCGGCTCCGAGCCGATTCTGCGCATCGGCGACGGTGTCGTCCTCGGCCGGGGCAGCCATGTCATCGCCGACACCACGGTCACCATCGGCAGCGACTGCTACTTCGGGCCGTATGTGTACGTCACGTCCACCAACCACTCGTACGACGACCCCCATGAGCCCATCGGCAAGCAGTGGCCCCGGATGGACCCGGTGTCGATCGGTCCCGGCTGCTGGATCGGGACGGGGGCCGTGATCCTGCCGGGGGCGCGGATCGGGCGGAACGTGGTGGTGGCGGCCGGCGCCGTCGTGAGGGGTGTCGTACCGGACCACTCGGTGGTGGCCGGGGCGCCCGCCAAGGTCGTACGGCGATGGGACCCGGCCGGGGGATGGCAGCCGCCGATCCGGACGCCGCAGCCGGTGCCGATCCCCGACGGCGTGACGCCGGAGCAGTTGTCGGCGCTGGCCGAGATGGAGGCGGAGAGGCCGAGGCCGGGGGAGTCCGGCTGAGAGCGCTGCCGCGTTGATCACCCCGCAGTACAGTTCGGTGAACCCGGGGTGCACCACGCCTCGGTTCGCCGCTGAACTCTGTTGTCCCGGATATTGGACGGAATGTGTCGGACCTCGATCTGCTGACCCAGTCCCTGGCGCGGAACGTCAAGCACTGGCGGGCGGTGCGCGGCTTCACCCTGGATGTGCTCGCCGCTCGTGCCGGAGTCAGCCGCGGCATGCTCATCCAGGTCGAGCAGGCCCGCACCAACCCCAGCCTCGGTACGGTCGTCAAGATCGGTGACGCGCTCGGGATCAGCATCAGCACCCTGCTGGACTACGAACAGGGGCCGAAGGTCCGGATCGTGCCCGCCGAGCAGGTGGTACGGCTGTGGCACACCGAGGCGGGCAGTTACAGCCGTCTGCTCGCCGGTGCGGAGGCGCCCGGTCCGCTGGAGATGTGGAAGTGGCGGCTGATGCCGGGCGAGGGCAGCCACTCGGAGCCGCACCCCGTCGGCACGGTCGAGATCCTCCATGTCACCGAGGGCGAGTTGACGCTGACCGTGGAGGGCACGGAGTACCGCGTCCCGGCCGGCGCGACTGTCACCTTCGAGGCCAACGCCGCCCACGAGTACGCCAATCGGGGCGAGGTCCCGGCGGAGCTGATGCTCACGGTGTCCGTGCCGCCCATGGCCTGACCGCTCCGACTCACCCGTCCGTACGCCCTGTTAGCGTGCGGCCATGCACGCACCCATCGGAGACTTCGACCACGCCACGCCCGCCCCCGACTGCCTCGACGAACTCGTCGGCCCGGTCGCCGACGCCGTACGGAACTGGCGGGGCGGCGTGCCCGCCGATCAGATCCTTTACGTCGAGACGGACCCGCAGTGGGCCGACACCGCGGTGTTCGTCCAGCACTACGGGCGGGAGCTGCTCGAACAGTCCGCGAACTGTGTGGTCGTCGCGGGCAAGCGGGGCGGCGAGTCGAGCCTGGCCGCGTGCGTCGTGCTGTCCACCACCCGCGTCGACGTCAACGGTGTCGTGCGCCGTCAACTGGGCGCCCGCAAGGCCTCGTTCGCCCCGATGGACACCGCCACCGGGGAGACCGGCATGGAGTACGGCGGCATCACACCCGTCGGGTTGCCCGAGGCGTGGCCGGTCCTCGTGGACTCCGCCGTGATCGACCTGCCGTACGTCCTGGTCGGCAGTGGACGGCGCAGGGGCAAGCTGCTGGTGCCGGGGAAGGCGTTCGCGGAGCTGCCGAACGCGGTGGTGCTGGAGGGGCTGGGCGTCGCCTGACAGCGGGTACGCGACCGGCCGCCGCCGAGGGGGGCGGGGATGCCCCCGGTCGAGCGCGGCGAAGCCGCCGGGAACGACACCGCCGGGCCCCGGCACTGTGGCCCGGGACCCGGCGACGTACGTACGGCCTGGGTGTGGCTCAGGCGGCGGCGGTGCCCGCGGAGGCGGTCAGCTGCTCCAGGACCTGGGTCAGACCGGTGACGACCTCGCTGTCGTCGGCCGGGTGGGTCTCGGCGAAACGGGTCACGGAGCCCGGGATGGAGAGCTTGGCCTCCTCCAGGACGGTGCCACCGGCGATACCGACGGCCTTACGGGTCTCGTCCTGCGCCCACACACCGCCGAACTGGCCGAACGCGGTGCCGACCACGGCGACCGGCTTGCCGGTGAACGCGCCGGCGCCGTACGGGCGGGACAGCCAGTCGATGGCGTTCTTCAGGACGGCCGGGATGGTGCCGTTGTACTCGGGGGAGAAGAGCAGGAAGCCGTCGGCGGAGCCGGCGGCCTCACGAAGCCGGGCGGCGGTGGCCGGAAGGGCGGCCTCGTTGTCGATGTCCTCGTTGTAGAACGGGACCTCGGCCAGGCCCTCGTACAGCTCGATCTCGACGCCCTCGGGGGCGTGCTTGACGGCGGCCTCGGCGAGCTGGCGGTTGTGCGAACCGGCGCGAAGGCTGCCGACGAGCGCGAGGATGCGAACGGACATGGGCTGAACTCCTAGCAAGGGTGGAAGCTAAGCAGGTGCTGGACCGTTGCCGGGAGACCGCGTAGGTACGACGGTTCCGGCACCGGGTAAGCGGACCGGGGTCCGTTCAAATTTGTATCACCTATCCGGACCGCGGTCCACTTGTCTGTGGTGAGCGTTACGCTCTTTTCATGAACGAGTCGCTGCCGCCCTTTCCCGCGCCCCAGGACCCGGACCCCCTCGATGGACTGATCGATCTCGCCCCGACCGCCCCTGATCAGCCACGACTCCGGGCCGACGCGGCGCGCAACCGCACCCGGCTGCTGGAGGTCGCCGCCCGGCTGGCCGGCGAGTGCGGTGCGGCCAACCTCACGATGGAGGCCGTGGCCAACGCCGCGGAGGTGGGTAAGGGGACGGTGTTCCGGAGGTTCGGCGACAAGTTCGGGCTCATGGTGGCGCTCCTCGACCATCACGAGCGGGAGTTCCAGGCCGCGTTCCTCACCGGCCCGCCGCCGCTGGGCCCGGACGCGCCGCCCGCCGAGCGGCTCCGTGCCTTCGGTGCCGCCGTGCTGCGGCACGAGCAGGCCCATCGCGATCTGTATCTCGCCGCCCGTGGGGACATCGCCCGCCGCCACACCAGCCCCGCCGAGCAGCTCCGTCTCGGCCATCTGTGCATGCTGCTCCGCAGCGCCGAGGCGCGCGGCGACATCGAACTGCTCGCCCGGACCCTGCTGGCCTATCTGGACATACATCTGGTGGACCACCTGGTCGGCCGCCGGGGCATGGCCCTGGAGCGGCTGGAGGCGGGATGGGGCGACCTGGTGGGGAGATTCGTGGCGGCGGCGTGAGCGGGCACGAGCGCCGAGAAGGCTTTCCGCCCCAAGCGACCGCTTGGTAACTTGAATCCGGGTGCCCGTGTCGCGGCATCGCACTCGGCGCGAGGGGGAGTGGGCACATGGCCGACGACGACGGCCGACCGGACGGCATGGCTTCGAGGGCCACGGGCTCGAAGGCTACGGACTCCCACATCGCGGACTCGCGCGTCGCGGACTCGCACGCCACGGGCTCGCACGCCACGGGCTCGAAAGCCATGGGCTCGGAGTTCGCGGGGACCGGGTTCTTCGCCTCCGTCGACGATGTCTCCGCACAGCTCGCCGCCGTCGGATATCTGGCCTCGACGGCGGTCGCCACGACCGTGTTCCTCGCCGACCGGCTGGGCAAACCGCTGCTGGTGGAGGGCCCGGCGGGCGTCGGCAAGACCGAGCTGGCCAAGGCCGTCGCCCGCGTCGGCGCCGCCCGACTGGTCCGGCTCCAGTGCTACGAGGGCATCGACGAGTCCCGCGCCCTGTACGAGTGGAACCATGCCAAGCAGCTGCTGCGCATCAGCGCCGGACGCGACGAGGCGTGGGACGACACCCGCACCGACATCTTCAGCGACGAGTTCCTGCTCACCCGCCCCCTGCTGACCGCCATCCGGGGCCAGGAGCCGACCGTCCTCCTCATCGACGAGACCGACAAGGCGGATGTCGAGGTCGAGGGCCTGCTGCTGGAGGTGCTGAGCGACTTCCAGGTCACCGTCCCCGAGCTGGGCACGATCACCGCCACCCGACGCCCCTTCACCGTGCTGACCTCCAACGCCACCCGCGAGCTGTCCGAGGCCCTGCGCCGCCGCTGTCTCTTCCTCCATCTCGACTTCCCCGACGCCGAGTTGGAGCAGCGGATCGTACGGCTGAGGGTGCCCGGCCTGGACGCCGTCCTCGCCGAGTCGCTGGTCCGGGTCGTCGGCGCGCTGCGCGAGATGGACCTGCGCAAGTCCCCCTCCGTGGCCGAGACCATCGACTGGGCCCGCACCCTGCTGGCCCTCGGCGCCGACACCCTCGACGAGTCGGTCGTACGCGACAGTCTGGGCGTGATCCTCAAACACCAGGACGACATCGCCAAGGCCGCACAGAAGCTGACGTTGGTGTGAGCACCGAGGGCACGGGGCCGGTCGGGGGGCCGGTCCAGGAGGGTGCCGTGGTCGCCGTACCGGAGACCGCCGTGCTGGCCGAGCGGCTCACCGCCTTCGTACGGGCGTTGCGGGGCCATGGCATACGGATAGGGCCCGGTGAGACCGTGGACGCGGCGGCCGTCCTGGAGGTGTTGGGGCTCTCCGGGCGGGAGCGGCTGAGGGAGGGCCTGGCGGCGGCGCTGCTGCGCGCGGACCGGCAGCGAGCCGTGTTCGACGCGGCCTTCGAGCTGTACTTCCCCCTCGGCGTGGGCGAGTTGACCGGGACCCGCACCGCGCCGGTGGCGGACCGGGACGAGTTGCGGGACCGTCTCGCCGAGGCGCTGGCCGCCGATGACACCGCCGCCCTCAACCAACTCGCCGCCCAGGCCGTGGACCTGCTCGGCCACTACGGTACGCCCGGCTCGGACGGCTGGTCCGCCCACCAGACCCTGGACCGTCTCCGCCCCCAGACCCTGCTGGCGCGCATCCTGGCGGGAGAGGCGACGGGCGGCCCGGGAGGGCGGGGCGTCGGCTCCGGCGCCTTCGGTGCGGGGGCAGGCTTCGGTTCCGGCTTCGGCGCGGGCGCGGGCTCGTACGCGGGGGTGGGGTCGCACGCCGGAGCGGGAGCGGGGTCGGGCTCGGCCATGGGGACGGGCGGGTTCACGGAGCGGCTGGACGCCGACGAGATCCGGCGCCGTATCGAGGACTTCCGCGACCGGGTCCGTACGGAGGCGCGGCGGCGGGTGGCCGAACGCCGGGGCGCGGAGCTGATCGCCCGGCGGGGTATCGCGCCCAGCGCCGACCAGGTCGACTTCCTGATCGCGAGCCGGGAGCAGCTCGTCGAACTCCGGCGCACCGTCCAGCCGTTGGCGCGCAAGCTAGCGACCCGGCTCGCCGCGCGACGGCGCCGGGCCGCGCGCGGGCGGATCGACATCCGGCGCACGCTGCGCCGCTCACTGTCCACCGGGGGCCTGCCACTGCGCCCCGCGTACCGGAGGCACCGGCCCGCCCGTCCGGAGATCGTGCTGCTCTGCGATGTGTCCGGGTCCGTCGCCGGGTTCGCGAACTTCGCGATGCTGCTGGTGCAGGCGATGCGGGACCAGTTCAGCAAGGTGCGGGTGTACGCGTTCGTCAACCGGGTCGACGAGGTCACCCACCTCGTCACCACGGGTGAGGCCGACCCCGCCGGGCTCGGCCGCCGGATCGCGGAGGAGGCCGCGATCAGCGGGTGGCACGGCAGCAGCGACTACGGGGCGGCGCTGGGCGAGTTCGCCGAGCGGTACCTCGACGCGGTGGGCCCGCGTACCTCGGTGATCGTCCTCGGCGACGCCCGTACCAACGGCTTCGCCCCGGGCGCGGACGCCCTGCGCCGCATCGCCGCCCGCGCCCGCCGCGTCCACTGGCTCAACCCGGAGTCCCCCGCCCAGTGGGGCACCGGCGACTCGGCGGCCCCCGTGTACGCGGAGATCGTCGACATGCACGCCTGCCGCAACGCCCGGCGGCTGGGTGAGCTGGTGACGCGGCTGCTGCCCCTCTGAGCGGGGGCCGGCCTTCCGCCGGACGACGCCCTCTCGCCTCGGCGCGTTCACCGCCGTGCGCGATGCTGGAAGCAGACCTCGACCTCAGGAGGTGCGCCCCATGTCCCGCACCGTCACCGTGGGCATAGACGGTTCCCCCGAGAGCCTGGCCGCCACCGAGTGGGCCGCCCGCGAGGCACGGCTCCGCTCCCTGCCCCTGCGTCTGATCAACGTGTGGGAAGTGATCCCGGAGCCCATGGGCGGCCCCCCGACGCCGGTCGCGGAGGGAGAGGACCGAACCGAGGGAGCCGGCGCGGCGGGCAAGCTCCTGCGCGAGACCGCCGACGGTGTCCGGCCGCGCCACCCCGGCGTCGACGTGAACGTGGAACAGCGCACGGGCCGACCGGCCGACGAACTGGTGAAGGCGGGCGAGGAGACCGATCTCCTCGTCCTGGGCTCCCGGGGCCTGAGCGGTATCGCCGGATTCCTCCTCGGCTCCGTCGGTCTGCACGTCGTCGCGCACACCGAGACTCCGGTCGTGCTCGTCAGGGCGAGGGAGTCGGCCACCGACGAGCACGCGCGGGACCCGTCCGGCACCCCGTCCACCCTGACCCCCTACCGCCCGGTCGTCCTCGGCCTGGACACCGCGCATCCCGACGACACACTGATCGGCTTCGCCTTCGAGGCCGCCGCCCGCCGGCGGACGGCCCTGCACGTGATCCACGACTGGAATCCACCGCCCTACTTCGTCTCCGGACCGAGGGAGGGCGGCGACCTGGACCCCGATCTGTACATCGATCTGGACACCGACCTGCGCGAACGCACCGCCCTCGCCCTGACGAAGGCGCTGGACCCCTGGCGCGAACGATTCCCGGAGGTCGAGACCGTCGAGGAGGCCCGCCCCGGCAAACCCGCGGACCATCTGATCGACGCCTCCCACGACGCGTCCCTGGTGGTCGTGGGCCGCCGTGTCCGCCACTCCCCGCTGGGCCCCCACATCGGCCCGGTCACCCATGCCGTGCTCCACCACGCGGCCGCACCCGTGGCGGTGGTCGCACACGGCTGAACGCCTCCGGCGGCGGGCAGACCTACTCCGAGGGCGCCGCGATGAGGATGTCGTGCACGTCGCTGAGGGCCATGTCCCTCTTGTCCTTCGGGAGTTCGTCCAGTACGACCCGCTGTACGAGACGGTGGACGCGCAGGGCATTGCCCGAGGGGTCGGCCTCGGCCAGACACAGCCGGGTCAGCTCCGTCACCAGGGCGTCCAGCCCGGACATCTCGTCGAGGGCGGCATCGTAGGGGCGCAGCGCGGCGAGGGCGGCGTCGGTGCGTATCGCGGTCAGCGACAGCGACCGGGGAGCGTAGCAGCAGCACAGCTGGAGCAGCCGGTGCGCGGCCGGGGATCTCTTCCGCAGAGCCGCCTCCGCGAGCCGCGCCGGCCCCTCCGACGGATGTCGGTCGGTGCTCCCGGGATCGCCGTTCGCGCCGCCCCGCCCCAGCTGCGTCAGATACTTTTCGACCGCGTCCGCCGCCCCGTTCTCGGCGAGCCAGGCGCCGGCCTGGTCCAGCGCGTGCGGGGGTACGTCACCGAGGGCCGTCGCCAGATCGTCCGCCGCGACCGGCCCCAGCGACGGGACCCGGTCGAGCAGCAGTTCCGCGCCTTCTCTGGGGAGCAGTTCCTTGAGTACCAGTGGGTGGCCCACCGTCTCCCACTGGGCGTCACGCACGGTGAACAGTATGCGGCCCGGGCCCGAGGGCAGAAGCGTCGTGAGCGCGTCCGGGGCCGTGGCGTTGTCGTACACCAGAAGCCATCGGCTGTACGGCGTACCCGCCTCCAGCGCGGAGAGCGCGCGCCGGGCCGCCGAGTCGTTGCCATCCGCCGTGTGGAGGTCCAGATGGTGGGCGAGGCGGGCCAGCGCCTTGGAGGCGAGGCTTCGTGTGATGGCGGGGACCCACCACACGAGGTCGTAGTCCGCGCGGAACCGGTGGACGTACTCGACTGCCAGCTGCCGACGGCCCATGCCCGGCTCCGCCGCACCCACCGTCACCCGCCGGTGGACCGCCAACGCGTCGTGCACATCGTCGAGTTGGCGGTCCCGGCCGACGAAGCGGGGGTTGCGGGGAGGGGCATGCCAGACGGCTGGGCGTCCGTTCGGGAAGCCGGGCGGGCCGGTCCGCTGTTCCCGGCTGCGGCCTCCTACCGCCTCCAGGACCGCCACCCGCGCCGACTCGGAATCCAGGGCGGTCAGGTCCAACGGAGTGTGCCGGGAGTACGGCTCCGGAAGTTCGACCCGGTCGTCGATCCGCAGCAGCACCGGCGCCTGCCCGGTGTCGCCGGAGGGCCAGTCCGTCCGTGACCGGGACGACTTCAGGTACGCCGACGACACCAGCATGACCGTACGAGCCGCCACCCCGCTCTGCCGGTCCGTGCCGTAGGACGGCGGAACGACCTGGAAACCGGCGCTGGTCAGCACCCAGCGCACCCAGTCGGTCCACATGCGGTCGCGCGGCACCGAGGACAGGATCAGCGGCGTCGCCTCAGACGACAGAGGGCGCACGAACGACCCGAGGTGGTACTGCCGCAGACTCTCGTCGAGCGCGGGCAACCGTGTCACCTGGCCTCCGGTGATCGTCGAGGTCAGCCGCTCGTACGCGGCCAACAGGCTGTCCGGATCACCCGGCGCGTCCTTGAAAGTGGCCAGCACTTCCTCGTGCTCGTAACCCGTGCGGTGCGGAACGCGGTTCTCCGCCCAGTACCGGCGCAGCTCGTCCGGGGACAGCCCGTGCGGCACATCGGCGAACAGCGACCTGGCGAGTTCCCGCCCGGCGGTAAAGGCGTCCGTCTGTTGTTCGTTGACCCGCATCGGCAGCGGCAGGATGCGCACACCCCGGCTCGGGGCGTTGCGGGCGACATGGCGGGCGGTGAGCACCGCGCCGTCGATGCTCTGGTCGTTGAGGGTGAAGCAACTGACCAGGATGTCGGGCAGCTCGCGTATGCAGATGTCGACCGCGCTGCCCATGCCCGAGCGGCTGTCGATCAGCACGTAGTCGTACTCGCTCACCCAGCGTTCCCTGAGGGCGCCCAGGAACCGTGCGTCGAGTTCCTCCCAGCGGAACGACGCGAGCATGGCGTGGTAATCACGGTCCTGTCGCCCGGCGGACAGGAAGTTGAGCCGCCCCGACCCCGGGAAGGTCCACTCCACGGACATGGCGTGCTCGACGCGGGCGTGCCGCAGATAGAACTCCTCATCGGGGCGTCCCCGGCGGCGCAGTGCGTCGGTGAAGTCGGTGAAGTGGTCGAGCAGGCCCGTGGAGCCCAGGGCGTCCTGAGGGAGGAAGGGTCTGTAGTAGCTCGGCAGTCCACCCGGTGTCTCCAGGTCCCAGTCCGCAGCGAGCACTCGGCGTCCGTTGGCGGCGAGTATCCAGGCGACGTTGGCCAGGGCCATGGTGCGGCCCACGCCGCCCTTGTAGGAGTAGAAGGTGATGATTCGCCCGTCGCGGTGACTGGTCATCGGTGGCCTACCCCAGGTCCGGGCCGCGTAGCCGCGGACGGACAGCGGAGCGTTCAGGAGGGTATGTGACGGCATTCCTCCAGAACTCGCCGATGACGTGGCGCACTACCAGAAGCAGGGTCTCCCGCAGCGCCTCCAGAGTTCCGACTCCGCTGACCGAGGTACGGGAGGCGGATCGACCGAGCCTGAGGAGGCGTGGCATGACGGTTTCCAACTCGGCCGGTCCCGGCCTTCCGCCGGTGTGGCTCACCACGTCATCCCGGTTCCACGGCACCACCACGGTCACCGAGGAGGGCGCCACCCGGTCCATCTTCGACAGCAGTTCGCGATACCTCGGAACGCGCAGCACCCAAGGGTCGACGAAGAGAATTCCCGGTGCCTCCGTCTTCGGGCGGAGTATGCGGGCGTTGTCGTCGAGCGCCTGGAGGTTCACCTTGTAGTCCATGGTGCGCATGAGGTCGGCCACATAGTCGCCGAGCGGCAGGGATGTCTCCGGGTGGTACGGGTTCCAGTCGAGTGGACGGTCCCCGTAGTAGTCCGGCCGGCGGCCGGGCGGCAGTTCCGAACGGGTGCAGGCGAGCACCGATATGTCGAACTCCGGCGGATGCTCCGTGGAGCCGAACGCGGCGGGCTGCGACTCGTAGTCCAGGGAGATCCGGCCCTCGTCCAGATCGGTCTCCTTGGCCACCCGCACGATCTGTTTGGCCAGCCTGTACACGGCCCGCTCGTACTCGTCCCGGAGGTAGCGCAGCTTGGTCAGCCCGTAGAAGCCCTCGTCCGCGTAGTCCTGCCCGAAGGCGGCATGGTCGAACTGCAAGTCTCGTGCCACCTGGGGCATTTGAGCCGGCTCCACGGGAACCCACAGCGCCGGGATGATCGCGTTCTCCCAGGAGACGCCGCCGCGCGCCCGCTGGTTGACCTGGCGCTGGGCGAAGGCCCACCATTCGCGGCCGCACTGCTCACTGACGAAGTACCGCGGCGAGTACAGCGGCACGAACACCTTGCAGCGCGCCAGGTTCACCGACAGCTCGTCGGCCCACTCGGTGCCCATCTGCGTGCCCTGGTCCATGAACCCGACCTTGGCCCCTCGGGGGAGGTCGGTCAGCTCCATGATGTACTCGCACAGACTGTCGTACAGCTTCCGTACCCATATGTTGGGGTCGGCGCCGCCCAAGTCGCCCCTCGGGGTGTGGGCATAGCTGAGGAAGAAGTACGGTCTCGAATCATCCGACCGCAAGTTTTCCGACCGCAAGTTTTCCGACCGCGAGTTCTGCATTCGCTCCCTTTCCTCCCCTCACAACGACCGCAGAAAGACGCCGAGTTCGAGCATGTCAATACGGTAGTAGTCCGCCGGGCGAACCACGATGGTCAGCGATCCGCACACGCCCCGGGCTCGTGAATGGGCCACGAACGACAGCAGGATCAGCTTCAGCAGGCTCGCGTGGTCCATGTTGTTGATACGGGCGAGGTCGGAGCCGACGATGGGCATGGCGACCTCGTCGCGGTGGCCGTGGCGGCGTACGGCGTCCCAGAGCTCGGCGAGGCTCTGCCACAGCTGTTCCGTGCCACAGCTGACCATGAGGTCGTTGTTCAGGCGCCCGTACGCCGTGCAGAAGTAGGCGCGGCCGGAGCTTTTGACCACGGCCACCGTGCCCACGGGGTACCGCTCCAGTTTCCCGACGCGCTTCGCCGTACGGCTCTCCGTGCGCACCGGTGTCACCTCCGCGAGGGCCTCGGCGAGGCGGGCGTCGAGGGCGGCGACATCACCGTCGTACACCCGGTGCAGGAACTGCCCCTGGACGCTGCGGCGCTGGACGAGGGACTCGTCGGCGGTGTCCGTGTCGAAGGTGTCGGTGAAACCGATGACCAGATGGCAGTCGTGGTCGAACAGGTCGCCGACCTCGACCGTGACCGTGACCTCGGGATGGGTGAAATCACGGCTGATCCGGTTGCGGGGGAGCGAGATCAACGTCGCGATCAGCGCGGCCAGGCCCGCGATACCGAGGAAGGTGGGCCAGCGGGGCAGATCGGCGTCGGGCCACAAGGTGAAGAAGAGCTGGGCGGCACCCGCCAACAGACCGAACTGCACCGCCCAGTTGCGCCCGAGCAGGGCCAGACCGTGCCGTGTGCCGACCAGCATGCGCAGCCGCCGGAGGAGACCGGTCATCGCGGCTGGGCCCTGCCGTCCCGTCCGCCGGCGGAATCCCGGTGCCCGAGATCGGGGAACATCCCGTCGAACAGAACCCCGGACCTGCGCAGGTCGTTCGCCCGCTCCGCGCCGACCTCGGCCACCACCTGCTCGAACGTGCTCATACCGGCGATCGTTCTCACCAGCCGCTCCAGGTCGGTGATCTGGTCGGCCTGCCGGAGCAGAAGGGACAGCATCTGATTCTGGACGTCCTCGGCGGACGGCTTCTCCGCGGACCCGTCGGCGCCTTCGCCGACCTCCGCCTCAGGGGCGATCCGCGCCAGACCCTCGTTCAGTCTGGGCCAGTAGATCTTGAAGATGTCTTCGATGACCTTGTCCTTCTGCGGTACCTCGCACAGGCCGTTGACGGTCTTGATCAGATGCAGCACCTCCTGCGGCGCGTCCGCGGTCGTGGCCTGGAACTGGGTCAGCGGTGTACCCACCAGATCCGCCACCGTCGTGCCGAACAGCAGCAACGGGGCGAGTCTCGGGCTTCCCAACTCCTTGGAGAGCGCACCGGCCTCGAAGCTGATCCACGGGGTGCGGCGATTCTCCGGAGTGACGCAGACGATGCCGAACCGCGACCCCGCGAGCCGCCCGGCGATCACGTCGAAGCCCCGGTCCCCCTTGGCGATGTCCTCGGACGACACGAAGGGCTCGATGAGGGTGTTGAACGCGGGCAGTATCTCGCGCAGCAGCAGCGCGCACTGCTGCGAGGGTTTGCCGGACCAGCTCACGAACACCTTGAGTGTGGACACCGCGGCCCCCCGTAGTAGCGATCGTGCCTACCAGTGTTCCCGGTTTTCACGTCCGCCGATCGTGGCAGGTGCGCCGGTCGGGTGTGACCGAAACGGAAGAGGCCGGGGGAAGCGCGGTGGCCGATGGGTGACGGGGGCGGCCGTCAGCCCAGGCGGGGGATCTCGATGGCCGGGCAGCGGTCCATGACCATGTCCAGCCCGGCCGCACGGGTCCGCTCGTACGCCTCCGTGTCGATGACGTCCAGCTGGAACCAGACGGCCTTCGCGCCGACGCGGACCGCTTCGTCGGCCACGGGGCCGGCGAGGTCGCTGTTGACGAAGACGTCGACCACGTCCACGGGGAACGGGATGTCGGCGAGGGAGGCGTAACCCTGCTCGCCGTGCACGGTCTCCGCCTTGGGGTGCACGGGGACGACGCGCTTGCCGTGGCGCCGGAGGACGTCCGCCACGCCGTACGCCGCCCGGCGCTGGTTGTTGGACAGCCCGACGACGGCCCAGGTGTCGCCGAGTTCCGTGAGGATCTTGCGGATCGTGGCGGGGTCGCCGTACATGGCCTTCTCCTGGGGTCGTGGGTGCCGGGTGCCGGGTGCCGGGTGGAGTGACGCTGCCTGCGGCAGCAGCAACAGTGAACGGTCGTTCTTGATTCCCCGCGCGGGGGAAGGGGGGAGCGGAAGGGGGCGGAAGGGGGGCGGCCGCTCGGAATGTCGTCGTCCGGACTGCGCTTCGGCGGGCTCGCGCCTACGCTCACCCCGTGCTGCGTATCACCGACGCCCGGACCGGCGAGCCCGTCGAGGTCCGCAGGGCGCTCACCCGGGTCCACGCCCATGTGCCGGCGAACGACATGTCGGCGCTGCGGGTCCTGCTGGTCGCCGATGTCCTCGCCCGCGCCCTGGAACTGGGCGGTGTCCCCGCCCTTCTGGTCGCCGACCCGCCCGCCGGGCTGCGGGAACGCGCCGACGACCTCGGCATCCGGGCCACCGAGCCTGCCGGGACGACGGCGCGGGTGCGGGAGCGGGTGCTGCATGTCTTCGGCTCCGGGGACCCCACAGCCGTGGCCGAAACCGACGGCGGTTCCGATGCCGCCGGGATCGGCGTCGAGGTCGCCCCGGTGACCGGGACGGAGGCGGTCGGCGCGTCCGGCACCCGGCTGCGGCTCGCCCTTCTCGCCCGGCCCCGCCTGGCTCCGGTCCTGCTCGACGCCACCCTCCTGGACGAGGCGGGCGACACCCTGCGACGCCGGCGCGGGGAGGTCGCCGACTGGGCCGAGCGGCCGTCGAAGCCGATTCCCGAACGGGTACGGCAGGCGCTGCGGGCCGCCTGGGAGGACGATCTCGACGTGCCCGCGGTGCTCGGCGTGCTCCGGGCGGTCGCGGAGTCGGACGACGTCCCGGACGGCGCGCGATTCGAGACGTACGCCTATGCGGACCGGCTCCTGGGGCTGGAACTCACCAGAGAGATCGGAGCAGCGGGATGAACGGGCGGTTCGGCGGGGGCGGGGGCGCGGGCCACGACGCGGCCGGAGGCCATGACGGGACCGGAGGGAACGACGCGTCCGGGGGCCATGGCGTGAGCGGGCGCTTCGGTGCCGGGCCCCTGCGGCGCCTCCTCGTGCTGCGGCACGCCAAGTCGGCCTGGCCGGAGGGCGTGCCCGACCACGACCGGCCCCTGGCGTCGCGCGGTCGCCGGGACGCCCCCGTCGCCGGTCGGGTCCTCGCGGAGACGGACTGTCTGCCCGACCTCGCCCTGTGCTCCACGGCCGTACGCGCCCGGCAGACCTGGGAGTCGGTGTCCGCGCACCTGGGCACACCACCGCCCGTACGGTACGAATCGCGGATGTACGGGGCGGACGTGGACGAACTGCTCGACGTGCTGCACGAGGTCCCCGACGAGGTGCGGACCCTGTTGCTCGTGGGGCACAACCCCGGCCTGGAGGAACTGGTCCTCGACCTGGCCGGGGAGGCGCTCGGCGACGCCCTGGACGACGTACGGACGAAGTTCCCCACGTCGGCGATCGCCTTCCTCTCCTGGCACGGCGACTCCTGGACCTCACTCACCCCCGGAACCGCCCTGCTGACGGACATGGTCGTGCCGAGGGGGAAGAAGGAGGACTGACCCGGGGCCCCGGCAAGACCACCGCTCCGTCGGGGCGCCGCCGACCACGCAATAGGGTGGCCTGATGCAGGACGAGTACCGCACCGTCGCCCGCGCGGGTGTGCACGAGACCGAGGTCAATCGCTCCCGTTTCCTCTGCGCGCTCGCCCCGGCCGCCACCGAGCAGGAGGCCCAGGACTTCATCGCCGCCGTCCGCAAGGAGCACGCCGACGCCACGCACAACTGCTACGCGTACGTCATCGGCGCCGACGCCTCCGTGCAGAAGGCGAGCGACGACGGGGAGCCCGGCGGCACCGCCGGTGTCCCCATGCTGCAGATGCTGATGCGGCGGGACATGCGGTACGTCGTCGCCGTCGTCACCCGGTACTACGGGGGCGTCAAACTCGGAGCGGGCGGGCTCATCAGGGCGTACGGCGGTGCCGTGGGCGAGGCCCTGGACGCGCTCGGCGGCATCACCCGCCGCCGCTTCCGCCTCGCCACCGTGACCGTCGACCACCAGCGCGCCGGCAAGGTCGAGAACGACCTGCGGTCCACCGGCCGCGAGGTCCGCGACGTCCACTACGGCGAGGCCGTCACCATCGAGATCGGCCTCCCCGACGCCGACGTGGACGCCTTCCGCGCCTGGCTCGCCGACGCCACCGCGGGCACCGCCCGATTCGAACTCGGCGGAGAGGCATACGGCGACGCATGACCGAGCACGCCACGCGCGCGTGCGCACCATCGCCGTCCACACGCGCGTGGCGTGCCCCCGGGCGCGGGCGGGCCGGGGCGATACCGCCGTAGCCGCCCGTGATGTCCGACCCTCCCGTTAGTCTCGGGGATCATGAGGCTGCTGCACACTTCCGACTGGCATCTGGGCCGGGCGTTCCACCGGGTGAACATGCTCGGTGCCCAGGCCGAGTTCATCGGTCATCTCGTCGCGACCGTGGGGGAGCGCGGCGTGGACGCGGTGGTGGTGTCGGGAGACGTGTACGACCGCGCGGTGCCGCCGCTGGCCGCCGTCGAGCTCTTCGACGACGCCCTGCACCGCCTGGCCGACCGGGGCGTGCCCACGGTGATGATCTCCGGGAACCACGACTCGGCGCGGCGCCTCGGCGTGGGCGCGGGCCTCATCGGACGGGCGGGCATCCATCTGCGGACCGCGCCCTCGGCGGCCGGTACCCCGGTGGTCCTCCGGGACGCCCATGGAGACGTCGCGTTCTACGGGCTGCCGTATCTTGAACCCGCCCTGGTGAAGGACGAGTTCGGGGTGGAGAAGGCGGGCCACGAGGCGGTGCTCGCCGCCGCCATGGACCGGGTCCGCGCCGACCTGGCCACCCGCCCGGCCGGCACCCGTTCCGTCGTCCTGGCCCATGCCTTCGTCACCGGTGGCGCCCCCAGCGACAGCGAGCGGGACATCTCGGTCGGCGGTGTCTCGGCCGTGCCCGCCGGGGTCTTCGACGGCGTCGACTACGTCGCCCTGGGCCATCTCCACGGCAGCCAGACCATCACCGAGCGCGTGCGCTACTCGGGCTCCCCGTTGCCGTACTCCTTCTCGGAGGCCGACCACCGCAAGAGCATGTGGCTGGTCGACCTCGGTGCCGACGGCTCGGTCGAGGCGGAGCGGATCGACTGCCCGGTGCCGCGTCGGCTCGCCCGTGTCCGGGGGCGGCTGGAGGAACTGCTCGCCGACCCGGAGTTGACGCGGCACGAGGACGCGTGGGTGGAGGCCACCCTCACCGACCCGGTGCGGCCCGTCGAACCCATGGCCCGCCTCTGTGAACGCTTCCCGCACACCCTCAGCCTCGTCTTCGCCCCGGAGCGCGCCCCCGGCGACCCGGACGTCTCCTACGCCCGGCGCCTGGCCGGCCGCGACGACCAGCAGATCGCCGAGGACTTCGTGGCCCATGTCCGGGGCGCGGGCCCCGACGCACACGAACAGACCGTGCTCAGGGACGCCTTCGACGCCGTACGGGCCGACGAGACGGTCCGCGAGGTCGCCCGGTGAGGTCACAGCCACAGCCATCCGGTATGACATCCGGTACGAGTCGATCTGCCGTGAGCCGGTCCTCCAAGGGCCTGTCTTCCGTGGGCCGGTCCTCCATGGGCCTGTCTTCCATGAGCCGGTCCGGCGTGAACCGATCCGGTACAGAGGGGGACGTATGAGGCTGCATCGGCTCGACATCACCGCCTTCGGGCCCTTCGGCGGCGCCCAGTCCGTCGACTTCGACGCGCTCTCGGCCGCCGGGCTCTTCCTCCTGCACGGCCCCACCGGCGCCGGCAAGACCTCGGTCCTCGACGCCGTCTGTTACGCCCTGTACGGCTCCGTCCCGGGCGCCCGGCAGAGCGGCCAGGGCACGACCCTGCGCAGCGACCACGCGGCACCCACGACCCGCACCGAGGTCAGCCTCGAACTCACCGTCGCCGGACGCCGGTTGGAGATCACCCGACAGCCGCCCTGGGAGCGGCCCAAGAAGCGCGGCTCGGGCACGACCCTCGACAAGGCGCAGAGCCGGCTGCGTGAGTACGACGCCGCCACGCGCGCGTGGAAGGACCTCAGCCGCTCCCACCAGGAGATCGGCGAGGAGGTCACCCAGCTGCTGGGGATGAGCCGGGAGCAGTTCTGCCAGGTGGTGCTGTTGCCGCAGGGGGAGTTCGCCCGGTTTCTGCGCGCCGACGCCGAGGCGCGCGGCAAGCTGCTGGGCAAGCTCTTCGACACCCACCGCTTCGCCGCCGTCGAGAAGCGCCTCGCCGAGCGCCGCCGGGCGACCGAGGCCCAGGTGCGCGAGGGCGACGACGAACTGCTCGCCGACCTCCACCGCATGCAGCAGGCGGCGGGCGACACCTCCGCCATGGAGCCGCCGCCCGAGCTGACCGCCGGTGACCCGGGGCTGGCCGAAGCGGTGCTGGGCTGGGCCGCCGTCGCCCGCAGCACCGCCCGCGAGCGGCTCACCATCGCCCACCGCGCCCGCGCCACCGCCGAGTCGGCGCGGACGGCCGCCGAGCACGCCCTCGGCGACGTACGCGAAGTGGCCAGGCTGCAGCGGCGGTTCGCGGAGGCGCGGGAGCGGGCCGTACGGCTGGAGGAGCGGGCCGAGGCCCATCGGGAGGACCGGGCGCGCATGGAGCGGGCCCGCAAGGCGGAGGCCGTCGCTCCGGCCCTGGAGCTGCGGGACGCCGCCGAGACCGAGCACGCAAGGGCGAGCGCGGACGACGCACACGCGCGTGCCGCACTGCCGTCGGAGTACACCGACGCGGGGGCGGTCGGGCTCGCTACCGCCGCCCGACAGGTGGCGCAGGAGCTGGGCGGTCTGGAGTCGGCCCGGCGCGCGGAGCGGCGGCTCGCCGAACTGGTCGCCGAGCGCGCCGAGTTGGACGACGAGGAGCGGGCCGACGACGACGTCCTCCGGGACGCCGAGGGCTGGCTCGCCGACTGGGAGACGACCCGGGCCGGACTCCAGGCCCGTATCGACGAGGCCCAGGCGGCCGCCACCCGCGCCGAACAGCTCGCCGTGCAGCGCGAACCCGCCGAGAAGCGGCTCGGGGCCGCCCGACAGCGCGACCAACTGGGACGGGACACGGACGCGGCCCAGACGCGCGTACTCCGGCTGGCCGAGCGCGCGGTGGAGGCACGCGACCACTGGCTGGACCTCAAGGAACAGCGTCTGAAGGGCATCGCGGCGGAGCTGGCCGCACAGCTGGTCGACGGCGAGCCGTGCGCCGTCTGCGGCGGCACGGAACACCCCGCCCCGGCCCGGAAAATCGCCGGACATGTCGGCCGCGAGGCGGAGGATCGTGCCCTCGCCGCCTATCAGCGGGCCGACGAGGAACGCACCGAGGCCGAGCGGCGACTCGGCGTCGTACGGCAGGCGCTCGCCGCCGCGAGCGCCGAGGCCGGGGACACACCGACCGAACAACTGGCCGAGCAGATGGCCGAGTTGGAGCGGCTGTACGCGGAGGCCCGGCAGGGCGGCTCCGGGGCGCACCGGGCCCAGGAGGAGCTGCGGAGCGCCGAGCGGGAGCGGGAGCGGCGGATCGCCGCCCGGCAGGACGCGGTGGTACGGGCGGCTTCGCGCGACACCCGACGCGACGCCTTGGAGCGGGAACGGGAGGCACTGGAAGGGGAGTTGACGCAGGCGCGGGGCGACGCGGAGAGTGTGGCCGCCCGTGCCGCGCAGTGGGAGCGGCGGGCCGCGCTGCTGACCGACGCCGCCGACGCCGCCAGGGCCGCCGACGACACCGCGCAGCGGCTGAAGGACGCCGACGCGCGGCTGGCCGACGCGGCATTCCGCGCCGGGTTCGACACACCGGAGGCCGCCGCCGACGCCCTCCTCGACGACGCCGCCCACCGGGAACTCCAACGGCGCCTCGACGTCTGGCAGCAGGAGGAGGCCGCTGTTCGGGCCGTGCTCGCCGAGGCTGACACGGCCGCCGCCGCCCAGCGGCCGCCCGCCGACCTCGCGACCGCCGAGCGGGACGCCGAGGCCGCCGCCCGGCGCCTGCAGCACACCGTGTCCGCGTGGGACGCGGCCGAGCGGCGCTGCGACGAACTCGACCGGCTCTCCACACGGTTCGCCGCCTCCGTACGACGGCTGGCCCCGCTCCGCGAGGAGTACGACCGTGTCGCCCGGATGGCCGGACTGACCGCAGGCACCGCCGCCGACAACGAGCGACGGATGCGTCTGGAGGCCTACGTCCTCGCCGCCCGGCTGGAACAGGTGGCCGCCGCCGCGACCGTACGGCTCCAGCGCATGTCCTCCGGCCGGTACACGCTGGTCCACTCCGACGACCGCGCCGGACGGGGCCGCAGTGGACTCGGACTGCATGTCGTCGACGCGTGGACCGGCCGGGAGCGGGACACGGCCACGCTCTCCGGCGGCGAGACCTTCTTCGCCTCCCTCGCGCTCGCCCTCGGCCTCGCCGATGTCGTCACCGACGAGGCCGGCGGCGTCAGCCTCGACACCCTCTTCATCGACGAGGGCTTCGGCAGCCTCGACGACCAGACCCTCGACGAGGTCCTCGACGTCCTCGACTCCCTGCGCGAGCGCGACCGCAGCGTGGGCATCGTCAGCCATGTCGCCGATCTGCGGCGGCGTATCCACGCGCAGTTGGAGGTGGTGAAGGGGAGGGCCGGGTCGGCCGTACGGCTGCGGGGGCGGTGAGCCGGGGGTGCGGGCCGGGGCGGGCGGTCAGTGGCCCAGCGGGCGTCGGGGCAGCGGTGACGAGTAGACGACGCTCGTCGTGACCGAGCCCAGTGAGCCGAGCTTGCCCGAGACCTCCTCCAGATGGCGCATGGAGCGGGCGGCGACCTTGATCACGAAGCAGTCGTCGCCGGTCACGTGGTGCGCTTCGAGGATCTCGGGGGTGACGGCCACCAGGTCGTGGAACGGCTTGTAGTTGCCGTTGGGGTAGCGCAGCCGGACGAACGCGAGGATCGGCAGGCCCAGGCGCTCGGGGTCCACGACCGCCGCGTACCCCTGGATGACACCGGCCTCCTCCAGCCTCCGCACCCGCTCGGTCACGGCACTCGCCGACATCGACACGGCCCGCGCCAGCTCGGCGTAGCTGGCCCGGCCCTCCCGCTGGAGGACCTCCAGGATGCGCCAGTCGGTGGCGTCCGGGGAATACGTGCTCATGTCCGATGGATAGCAGGGGAATCCCCGGCGGAGCAAGGCCGACGCCGTGGAAAACCCCTTCAGGAAGATGATCAACGACCGTAGATTTCTGGTCATCGGCAAACCGCCACAGAGAGGCCCTGCGATGACCGCCACGACCAGCACCGTGAACCCCGTTCTGCGTGTCGCCCCCGCCGCGCCGGCCGAGGCCGCCGCGTACTTCCGGGCCAGCCTCGTCTTCCACACCGATGTGTCCGACGTGGCCGCCGCGCTCGCCGCCGACGGGGACCCCGGGTTCGTCGTCCTCGACTCGCGCTCCACCGACTCCTGGGACCAGGGCCACATCCCGGGCGCCATCCACCTGCCCACCGCCCTCATCCCCGCGCAGGCCGAGCAGCTTCTCGACAAAGCCGTGCCGGTCGTCACCTACTGCTGGGGCCCCGCCTGCAACGGCGGGACCCGCGCCGCCCTCGCCCTCTCCGAACTCGGCTTCCAGGTCAAGGAGATGCTCGGCGGCTTCGAGTACTGGGCACGCGAGGGCTTCGCGTACGAGACCTGGGAGGGCCCGGCGAAGTCCGCCGCCGACCCGCTGACCACGCCGGTCGACGCCGAGGCCTGCGGCTGCTGACGCCAAGTCAAGAAGCGGCTAAGGCCGGTGAGTTGGGCCGTGAGTCGGCCGTGTAGGTTCTGACCATGGCTCTTTACCGGGATTTGGTGGTTCCAGATGTGGTGCGGTGGGTGGAGTCGAGCCGAGGACCGCTCATAGCGATACCGGAGGCGGTGCTGCCGTTCTGGGCGGGCGCCGAGGGCGACGAGACGTCCTCCGACCACGACCGGGCCTGCGTGGTCACCGGGGACGCCGGGCTGCTGCCGGTGGGGGACAGCCGCGCTCTGGTCCTGCCCGAGGTCTTCACCGCCTCTCGCACCGCCACGGCGTTCCTCCCCGAGTACGGCACCTTCGTACGACGGCCCGTGGCCGACCCGGACTCTGGCCCGGATTCCGACTCCGGTGCCGGACTGCTCGCGGAAGTGCCGGGGGCGCTCGAAGCCGCCGTGTGGCAGGCGGAGATGGAGTGGAGGGTCCCCGGTCCGGTCGTGCTCTTCGACGCTGCCCGGCCCGGGAACACATCACTGCTGGCGGATCATGTGCGGGCCGAGTGGGAGCCCGGCCGGTACGGGGTCCGCGCCACGCACGTCTCGACGGGGCAGGGGAGCCGGATCGGCCTGGTCCAGGTACGACGCCTCACGAGGTGAAGCGGGGGGGGGTGCTTCTATCTGTTCGGTCAAGGTCTGTGGGTTTGGTCAGGCTGTTTGTTCGTGCCCGGGCTGGTAGAGGGTGCGGTGCTTGAGCATGG
>NZ_JBSFVY010000057.1:23825-40010 GCF_053592555.1 Streptomyces sp. NPDC002643 | reverse complement strand
CAGCGGTGCACCTCATCAACCGTGACGTCCCCACCCATGCCCACTTCAACGAGCAGCCAGACCAACCGTCACACCAACTGCGGCTGCAGTACTAACCCCTGAGCTACACCGGCATGTTGTGCCGGTGGCGGGACTCGAACCCGCGACCGCCCCATTATCAGTGGAAGTAGGTCCTGCCTTCGCACCTGGACATGCATCACTTTAGGAGGGCGGGCGCGGGGTGGGCGAGCGAATTAATCGGCTACTTCTTCTGGCGCTTCCAGGGCCCGGTGATGGCGAGGAGGATGCCCGGGGTCTGGATGTTGGCGTAGAGGGTCTTGCCGTCGGGGGAGAAGGTGACGCCGGCGAACTCGCTGTATTCCGGCTCCTCTTCGGTGCCGATGTTCAGGTCGTTGCGGGCTATGGGGTACGTGCGGCCGCTGTCGGTGGCGCCGAAGAGGTGCTGGACGCCCTCGCCGTCCTCGGCGAGGATGATGCCGCCGTACGGGGAGACGGTGATGTTGTCGGGGCCGTCGAGGGCGCCGTCGACGGAGGGGTCGGCGTTGACGCCGAGGAGGACCTTGAGGGTGAGGGTGCGGCGCTTGGGGTCGTAGAACCAGACCTGGCCGTCGTGCGCGGCGCCGGGGCTCTCGGCACGGGCGTAGGAGGAGACGATGTACGCGCCGCCGTCGCCCCACCACATGCCTTCGAGCTTGCGGGCGCGGGTGATCTCGCTGTCGCCGAACTGCTTGCGGACGGCGACGGTCTTCGCGTCGCGGTCGGGGACGTCGATCCAGTCGACGCCGTAGACCGTGCCGATCTTCGTGGCGCGGGAGAGGTCGTCGACGAACTTGCCGCCGGAGTCGAAGCACTTGGGTGCCTGGAGGACACCGGCGTCGTCGGCGAGTTCGCGGAACTTGCGGGGGCCGTAGGCGAAGCCCTTCGGCGGGGTCCAGCGGAAGAAGAGGCCGTTGGGGCCGGCGGCGTCCTCGGTGAGGTAGGCGTGGCCGCGCTTGGGGTCGATGACGACGGCCTCGTGGTCGTAACGGCCGAAGAACTTCAGGGGCTTGGGGTCGCGGTTGGCGCGCTGGTCGCAGGGGTCGACCTCGAAGACATAGCCGTGGTCCTTGGTCATGCCGTTGACGCCGGCCTTGTCGGAGTTCTCCTCGCAGGTCAGCCAGGTGCCCCAAGGGGTGCTGCCGCCCGCGCAGTTGGTGGAGGTGCCGGCGATGCCGACCCACTCGGCGACACGGCCGTCGGGGCGGACCTCCACGACCGTGCAGCCGCCGGACGCGGCCGGGTCGTAGACGAGGCCCTCGGTCAGCGGGACCGGGAACTCCCAGTTGGCGCGGGGGCCCTTCAGCTCGTGGTTGTTGACGAGGAGCGTGGTGCCGCGGGGGCCTCGGAAGGCGGCGGTGCCGTCGTGCTTGGCGGGGGTGAACTCGCCCGACTCCAGCTTGGTCCTGCCGCAGTACGTGATGATCTTGTACGTGAACCCGGCGGGGAGGGCCAGGATGCCCTGCGGGTCGGGGAGCAGCGGCCCGTAGCCGACGCCGCCGCCGTGGCGGGCGGCCTCGCCGTCGGCGCCCGCGTCCACGGCCGTCGTACCGGTGGTGCCGGTGGTGTCGGTCTCCGTCGACGCGAGGGCGTTCGGGGCGGTGGCGAGGGCGCCTACGCTGCCGGCCAGTGCGACCCCGGCGCCGGTGACCGCGGATTGTCTGGCGAAGTCCCTGCGGGTGAGCGACATGCTGTCTCCTGCGTGGCGGTGGGATGACCCTTGGGATGACTGTGGGGGCTGACCGTGGGGGGCTGACCGTGGAGGGTGGCGGACCCGATGCTGTCGCGCCAAACGGTCGCGGGCGGGCCTGAACACGGGTTGAACGAGGGCCGACAGGGAGGTACCCCCTTGGGTAAAGGCGCCGTACGCCGGTGAGGGCGGGCCGGTCATGGCGGCGCGATCGAGATGCGGCTCGCGCACACGGGGGTCGACCTGGCGGCCCCGACCGAGCTGTCTGCGACCCGGCCGCACCCGGCCGGACTCAGCGGCGACCGCGTAGCAGACGCCTCAGGGCCAGGCCGACGCTGAGCCCGAGGAGGGCACCGGTGAGCGCCCCGGCGGAGGGCCGTCGAGTGGGGGCGCCGGGAACCGCCGGTGGACCGGGTGGGGGCGGTGGGACGGGTAGGGCCGGCGGGCCAGGAGTGGTGGCGGGCCGGGAGCGGTGGAGGGCCCACGTACGGAGGGCAGCCTGCGTCAGCCCGCCGGGCTCCTCGGCGACAAGCGGGCCCGCGCGTACCTACGGACGGCCGCGACCAGGCCCGCGCGCTCCGGGTCGTCGCGGCGGGCCGCCAGTACGACGCGGCTGGGCTCCACGTCGGCGACCGGGACCGTGGTGAGGTCCGGGCACAGGGTGTGGATGTGGGCCTCGGCGGTGATGGCCGCGGCCTGCCCGGCGGCGACGGGTTCGAGCTTGTCCTGGACGGTGTCGATCAACGGGCCGGCGGGAGCGGAGCGGCCGTTGGGCCGGGGTCGATCCGCCAGAAGGCGTTCAGCACCGGGTCGGCGCCGAAGCAACTTCGTGGCGAGCGGTACGAAGACCTCGCCGGCCTCCGTGAGGTGGTTACCCCGGGGTGCCCGCCCCATGCCCACTGGGCGCCCGCCCCAACACCCATCCCGACGCCCACCCCAACACCCATCCCGACGCCCACCCCGACACTGTCGCCGTCCCGCCGAGCCCTCGGGCCGCCAACGTGCGCAGGGCGCTCGCGTTCGCGGAACACGGTGTGCGTGCGTCGGTCGTACGGCTGGCCCCGGCGGTCCACGACGAGACGAAACGCGGTCTGATCGGACAACTGTCCGATCTCGCCCGTGAGAAGGGCGTCTCCGGCTATGTCGGCGACGGCTCCAACCGCTGGACCGCGGTGCACCGTCTCGACGCGGCACGCCTGTTCCGCCTGGCGCTGGAGGAGGCTCCGGCGGGCTCGGTCTGGCACGGCGTCGCCGAGGAGGGCATCCCGCTCCGCGCCGTCGCCGAGCGGATCGCCCAGCACCTGGGCATCCCGGCGACCACCGTCCGCCCCGAGCGCGCCCCCGCCCACTTCGGCTTCCTGGCAACGCTCCTGGGCCGCGATCTCCCCGTGTCAAGCGCCCTCACCCACGCTCGCCTGGACTGGCACCCGGACCGGCCCACGCCGCTGGACGACCTGGCCGAGGGCCACTTGCCGGGGAGTGCCCAGCAGCCCCACCCGGCCGTTCAGGGGCGCGGGGCCCTGTCGACATGCGGCTCCGCCGCGCGGGCGCGATCAGCCGCGCTCAACCCGCGCCCGCCGACAAGCCCGCACCCCCGAGCCATTAGGTGCCCGGCTTAGGCGCCCGGCCCTGAAGACCGCGCCTTGAACGCCGCCTTCCGGGCCTCCTTCGCCACCTTCTTGTCCGGATGAATCCGCCCCATCGCCTCCAACACCTCGGCGGTGGCCGGATGCTCCACCCGCCACACCGCCGCGAAGAACCCGCTGTGCTGCTGGGCCAGCCCCTCCACCAGGGCCTGGAGTTCGGCGGAGTTCCCCTCGGCGGCCAGCTGTGCGGCGACCGTGTCGATGGTCAGCCAGTACACCATCGCCTCGGAGGGCGCCGGCACATCGTCGGCGCCGCGCTCGGCGAGCCACACCCGGGCGAGCCCGCCCAGTTCGGGATCGTCGAGGACCTCGCGGAGCGCGGGCTCGGCGACCGGCCCGACCAGCGACAGCGCCTGCTGGCAGCGGAGCCTGCGCAGCGGCGCCCCGGCGTCGGCCCCCCGCGCGGCGGCCAGCAACTCGCGTGCGGCGGCGAGGGATTCGCGTCCGGCGAGCCACTGCTCGGTCTCGGCCTGGGCCGCCGCCGGCGGAAACCCGGCGGTGCCGTCGAGCAGCGCGTCCGCCCCCTTGTCGACGAGTTCCCCGACCGCGGGCGCCACGATCCCGGCCTCCTGCAGCCGCGCCCGCATCCCGTACAGCCCGAGCGGGGTGAGCCGCACCATGCCGTACCGGGCCACATCGGCCTCGTCGACCTCCGCGATCTCGCCGCCCTCAGGGACCCCGCCCTCGACGGCGTCCCCGGACGCCTCCGTCTCCTCCGCATCCGTCATCAGCGCCTCGTCCACCGGCTGGTACTCCACCAACCCCACCGGCTCCAGCACCCGGAACTGGTCGTCGAGCCGCATCATCGCGTCCGACACCTGTTCCAGTACGTCGTTCGTCGGCTCCCCCATGTCATCCGGGACGATCATGGACGCGGCGAGCGCGGGCAGCGGCACGGGCCCGTCGCCGGGGCCGTCCTCGCTGACGGTGAGGAGATAGAGGTTGCCGAGCACCCCGTCGAGGAACTCGGCCTCGGCCTCGGGGTCCCAGTCCAGTTCGGAGAGGTCGATCTCGCCGCCGGCCTCCATGGCGTCGACGATGCCGTCGAGGTCGGGCACGCTCGCGTCGGCGAGGGCGGTCTCCAGGGCGGCGAGCCAGACGCCGAGCACGTCCCGGGGTGCCCCGGAGGTGAGCAGCGCGAGTTCCTCGCCCGCGGTGACGGTCCCCGCCTCGCCTTCCTCGGGGTCCACGATCTCGACGAGCCCGGCGTCCACCGCGACCCGCCAGGCCTCGCTCGCCCAGGCCGCCGCGTCCTCCGCGTCCACGCCCTCCCCGGTGAGCCCGAGCACCTCGGCGGCGGCGGGCAGTTGCTCGTCGACGAGTTCACCCCCGGCGCCCACGCGGGTCTCCGGCCCGGCCCAGCGGGCGAGGCGCGCGGCACGCGAGAGCAGCGGGGTGGCGAGCGCGGCCCGCGCCAGTTCCGCTTCGGGGCGGAGCCGCACGGGCGGCAGTGGCGAGCTGTCTGACATCGGCGGGGTTCTCCTTGGGACGAGCAATGATCTGCGACGACGAGCAAACCGAGAACAACGAGTGAGCACGGCCCACGCGGAAGTGGCGCGGCCCACAGAGAAGTACGGCAGCCGCTCAGCCTAGACGGATTTCCACCCATGCCGCCCGGTTCATGTACCTGCCAGGACCGGTACATGGCCGAAACCTTGACAAGTGGCCTGACCAGACAGGAGATTGACGCGCGTAGAAACTCATGGGTAGCTCCGGGGAGCCTCAGGGCCGCCTCCTGGGCCACCCACAGCGGCCACCACGGCCGTCGGCGGGATTCTACGCGCGTCACGCCACCCGCCGATCGCGTACGCCCCGCCGCACCGGCGACGGACCACCCGTCGCCGGCCCCCTCGTCCACCCTCGTCCCGGCGCTCACGCATGTCCCCGGAGGGATACCCTTGCCGAGCAAGAGAACCGCGCGCATCGGCGCGCTGACCGTCGCCGCCATCTGCTCCACGGTCTCCGCCGTGGTCCTGACCTCGCCCGCCGAGGCGGACTCGGTCCGTATCCACGACATCCAGGGCACCACCCGGACGTCCCCGCTGCTGGGTCAGCAGGTCTCCGGCGTCGAGGGTGTCGTCACCGGCGTACGCGGCTACGGCCCGTCGCGCGGCTTCTGGCTCCAGGACACGCGGGCGGACGACGATCCGGCCACCAGCGAGGGCGTCTTCGTCTTCACCGGCTCCACTCCGAAGGTCACCGCCGGCGACGCGGTCACCGTCTCCGGCACGGTCGGCGAGTTCGTGCCGGGAGGGACTTCGTCCGGAAACCAGTCCGTGACGCAGATCACCCGCCCGACCATCACGGTGGTCTCCAGTGGCAACGCGGTCCCGGCCCCCGCCGTCATCGACGCGAAGTCGGTGCCGAGCGCGTACGCCCCCTCCGGTGACTCGGCGGCGTGGGGGTCCCCCCGGTCGAGCGAAGCCGAGAGTGGGGGAGGCTCGGTCAACGCGCTGACGCTCGCCCCGGCCAAGTACGCCCTGGACCGCTATGAGTCCCTGGAGGGCATGAACGTCCAGGTCGCGAACGCCCGCGTGGTGGGCGCCACGGACCCGTTCACCGAGCTGTGGGTGACGGTGAAGCCGTGGGAGAACGCGAGCCGTCGCGGTGGCACGGTCTACGGCTCCTACGCCTCGCAGAACACCGGCCGTATCCAGATCCAGTCGCTGGGCGCGGTCGCCGACTTCCCGAAGGCGAACGTCGGTGACGTCCTCAAGGGCACCACGGCGGGCCCGCTGGACTACAACCAGTTCGGCGGCTACACCCTCGTCGCGAACGAGATTGGCACGCTGAAGCAGGGCGGTCTGGAGCGCGAGACGACGAGGAAGCAGTCGCGCGGCGAGCTGGCGGTGGCGACATACAACGTCGAGAACCTCGATCCCTCGGACGCCACCTTCGCCGAGCACGCGGCGGCGATCGTCGGCCACCTCCGGTCGCCCGACATCGTGGCCCTGGAGGAGATCCAGGACAACAACGGCGCCACCAACGACGGCACGGTCGCCGCCGACCAGACCGTGCGGAAGCTGATCGACGCGATCGCGGCGGCCGGCGGCCCGACGTACGACTGGCGTTCCATCGACCCGGTGGACCTCGCGGACGGCGGTGAGCCCGGCGGCAACATCCGCCAGGTGTTCCTGTTCAACCCCGAGCGGGTCTCCTTCACCGACCGCGCGGGCGGCGACGCCACCACGGCCGTCGAGGTCACCAAGGCGTACGGCAAGGCCCGACTCACCGTCTCCCCCGGCCGGATCGACCCGGGGAACGCCGCCTGGGCCAACAGCCGCAAGCCGCTGGTCGGCGAGTTCTCCTTCCGGGGCAAGCCCGTCTTCGTGATCGCCAACCACTTCGCCTCCAAGGGCGGCGACCAGGCGCTGCACTCCCAGTTCCAGCCGCCGACGCGCTCCTCGGAGACCCAGCGCCACCTCCAGGCGAGTGCCGTGAACACCTTCGTCAAGGAGATCCTCGCGGCCCAGAAGAACGCCGATGTCATCGCCCTCGGCGACATCAACGACTTCGAGTTCTCCGGCACCACCGAGTTGCTGGAGAACGACGGCGCCCTGTGGTCGGCGGTCAAGTCCCTGCCGAGGAGCGAGCGTTACTCGTATGTCTTCCAGGGCAACGCCCAGGTCCTCGACCAGATCCTGATCAGCCCCTCGATCCGGCGCTCGGGCGCGTTCACCTACGACAGCGTGCACACCAACGCGGAGTTCCACGACCAGATCAGCGACCACGACCCCCAGGTGCTGCGCTTCCGCCCGTAGGTCCTCCGGCGCGTACACCACTGAGCCCGGCCCTCCTCGGAAGGGCCGGGCTCAGTCACGTTCAAGGGCGATCGCCGAACCGCTCAGCCGGTGAAGACACCCTCCAACCACGCCCGCCAACCCGTCTCGTTGGCCTTGGCGTCGGCGTCCGGGGCGAAGTCGTGGACGCTGATGCCGACGGGGTAGCCCCAGTGGTTGCGGCCGAAGAAGCGGAGGAGGGCGTGGTCGGTGCGCAGCCCGATGAAGTAGGCGTTGCGGTAGTCGACCACGGCGTCGAACTCCTCGCCCTCGGGCCCCCGGGCCCGTACCCGCGCGCCCTCGGCGGTGTCGTCGGCGAGGCCGAGCGCACGGGCCACGGCGGTGAACGCGTCGGCGGCCTTGGACGCCTCGGGCCCGTCCTCGAAGGTGGCGAAGGCGACCGGGCGGCCCGCGAAGCGGGTCAGGTACTGCCGCAGGGTGTGCAGGTAGAAGTCGGTGTGCTTGTCGGCGGCGTCGTACTGGTTGTCCCAGTCCTCGACGAGGATGCCGCTGTGCACATACCGCACCCAGGCCCGCTTGCCGCCCTCGCGCGGCTCGATGGTGTAGTCGAGCTGATTGGCGCTCTGTACGGCGATGTCCTCGACGTTCTCGACGCGGTTGACGTAGCGGTGGGGCGGGTCCCAGGCGGTGACGGTCGAGCCGAAGGGCCCCTTGCCGCCCTCGCGGGGCTCCGGCGGCTCCATCGGCCACATCCAGCCGCCGGTGCCCTCGGTGACGGCCTCCCACACCTGCTCGGGCGAGGCGTCGACCTCGAACTCCCGGGCGATCTCGAATTCCTTGGACATGCTGCTCACTCCTGGGTACTGGGCAGTTCGGGGGACTGGGTCGGGGCTGGAGCCTGGGCCTGGGATGGGGCCTGGGCCGGGGCCGGCGTCGGGTCCCCGACCGTGGGGTGGACGGCGACGACGATCCGGTGACCCCGGCCGCCCTCGGCGTCGGGGGCGTCGTACTTGCGGATGAGGGCACTGACCCCGGCGGTCAGCTCCTGCACGAACGCGGCCCGGTCGGCGGCCGAGGCGAAGGTGACCTCGCCGTCCAGCGCGAAGGTGGCGAGCCGCTGCCGGGCCTTGGCGGCGCCGGTGATCAGCGAGCCGACGTCACGGACGAGCCGGGCGCCGAGGGCGAGCAGCCAGCGGGCGGAGAGCTGGTCCCGGAAGCGGTCGGGGTCGGGCTGCACGGCGGCCAGGGCGACCGGCGAGATCACATACGAGGCGGCGGTCGCCCGCATCAGCCGCTCGGTCACATTGCCCTTGCGCCGCTCCCCCGCCAGCTCCACCAGGCCGTGCCGCTCCAGCGCCTTCAGGTGGTAGTTCACCTTCTGCCTCGGCAGCCCCACCTTCTGGGCCAGCATCGCGGCCGACGCGGGCCCCACCGCCAGCTCGGCCAGCAGCCGCGCCCGTATGGGGTCGAGCGACACGGCCGCGGCCTCGGGGTCCTCGATCACGGTGACGTCCAACATGGCTCCACCCTCTCACCGAAAACTTTTCTTGTCCAGACGATCGAAGTTTTCGGTCAGGGTCTCGGTCGGAGTCTCGGTCGAAGTCTTCGATGGCCGCTCCGGTCAGTCGGGGACGAGGCCCAAGGCGTACGCGTAGCGGGTGACCGTGCTGCCCTTGAGGCCCGGCCAGGTGCGGACGCGGTCCCAGAGCGGGCCGGGGGAACCGACGCCGTCGCCGGGGGCCGCCATCGCGGCGATGTGGTCCCGCGCGCTCTCCCACTCGGCGTAGTTGAGGACGCGCGTGCCGTCGGTGCTGAGGTGGAAGTGGGCGGAGATCCCTCCGGGGTGAGCGTTCGGCTCGACGAGGAGCGCCTCCTCGACGGCGTCCACCCAGGCCCGCTGCCGCACCGGATCGGGCCCTTCGAACTCGATGTCGACGATCACGACGCAACCGGGCACCCGCTCCCCTCGCCCCTCCTCCCCGACCAGGCTGCGGTAGCGCGTGTACCGCCCGAGCCCCACCCGCTCGATGCCGGGTACGGCGGTGTCGATCTCGTCGTTGCGCTCCTGACGATGCGTCCTGACGAACGCCTCGTACGCCTGCTCGTCGGCCCACTGCGAGTGGTGCAGCAGACCGGAACCGTCCTCCGCCGCGTAGACGAAGTACCCCAACAGCCCTTCGGCGGGCCAGGGTCGGCGCTCCCAGGTGCGGGCGACGGCCTCGATGGTCTGCCGTTGCCGCGTGGGCGTACCGACCCGCCAGGTGCTGAAGAAGGGCGCCCCGACATCGGGCCGGTCGAGGAGGGGATGGGCATCGGTACGGCGGGCGGGACGAGTACGGCCGGTCATGTCGCTCTCCAGTGGTGGGCGTTCGTAGCGGACGCCCACCACCCTTCAACCTCGACCAGGATTCAGGTCAAGTGACCGGTCAGACCGCCGACCTGCCGAGCCGGATCGCGAACGCCGGGGATCGCGAACACTAGCGATAGTGCCGCCACACGAGGACGCCGGCGACCACGGCCGTCACCACGGTCACGCCCGTCGCGCCGACGACGACCGCCCGCCGGGGCACCCGCTCCCGCGCGGAGCGCATCCGCGCCTGGGCCCGCCCCTTGACATCGGCCTTGGCCGCCAGTTCCTCGACCGTGTCGCCGAGCCGTGCCCGGGTCTCGGCGATCTGCTGCCGAAGCTCGTCGGGCCCCTTGGCCCCCGTGGGAGCCGGGGAGGTTCCCGAGGTACGCGTCGTGTCAGTGGTGTGGGTCATCGCCGGGCCCTCCCCTTGATCTCGTCCATGTCCGCCTTGACGCTGTGCAGCGCCAGTTCCGGTGTGGGTGGCGTGGCCCGCCGCAGCTGGGCGCGGCCGAGCAGGGCCAGTACGGCGGCGATCACGAAGAGCACACCCATGACGATCAGCGCCGCGGCCCAGACGTCGACCACGAGGGAGAGTGCCGCGACCCCGGCACCGGCGAGCGTCATGAAGCCGACGTACGCGACGGCCCCGGCCGCGCCGAGGAGTCCGCCGCCGCGCCCGGCGCGACGCCCCTTCTCGGTCAGCTCCTCCTTGGCGAGGGCGACCTCCTGTCGTACGAGCAGGGAGAGCTGTTCGGTGGCCTGCCCGACCAGCTGGCCCACGGAGTGGTGGTCGTGTCCGCCCGGCCCCGGACGTCCGGGGCGCAGGGGCCTGGTCTCGGTGGTCCCGGTCACGTGTCCCTCCTCTTCCTCACCTGTCGGGACAACCCGGGTACCCGCGCTCGCCGGGCACTACCCCTGGCCCACGACCGACACGCCCTCCGTGTAGCAGGCGTACCGCATATCTCGTAGAAGAATTAAGTGGAGCTTCACAATCGTCACGCCGAGACTACCCCCATGACGACGACACAGCACCCCGCCCGGCCCACCCCCTTCGGTCGCGCTCTCTGCGCGATGGTCACGCCGTTCGCCGAGAGCGGCGCCCTCGATCTCGACGGCGCCCAGCGGCTGGCCGATCGGCTGGTGGCCGAGGGGTGCGACGGGCTGGTGCTGTCCGGTACGACGGGGGAGGCGCCGACGACGTCGGACGCGGAGAAGGCGGAGCTGATCCGGGCGGTGCGGGCGGCGGTGGGTGAGCGCGCCACGATCGTCGCGGGCGTGGGGACGTACGACACCCGGCACACCCTGGAGCTGGCCCTGGCGGCCGAAAAGGCGGGCGCGGACGGGCTGTTGGCGGTGACGCCGTACTACAGCCGGCCCCCGCAGGACGCCGTCGAGGCCCACTTCCGCGAGCTGGCCGACGCCTGCGGGTTGCCCGTCGCCCTGTACGACATCCCGGGCCGCACCGGCACCCGGATCGCTCCGGAGACGATGATCCGGCTGGCGGCCCACCCCCGGATCGTGGCGGTGAAGGACTGCGCCTACGACCTGCTCGGCACCCAGAAGGTGCTGGCGGAGACGGAGTTGGCGTACTACACGGGCTGCGACGAGTACGTGCTGGCGCTGTACGCGATCGGCGGGGCGGGATACATCGGCACGGTCGCCAATGTGGCGCCCCGTCAGTTCCGTTCCGTCATCGACGCGTTCGACGCGGGTGACACCGCTGGGGCCGCCCGGCTCCAGCGGCGGACCATCCGGCTCACCGCGTTGATGATGTCCTCCGGTCTGCCCGGCACGGTGACGGCGAAGGCGCTGCTCAGCCGGCTGGGCCTGCCCTCCGGTCCGGTCCGTGCGCCGCTGCGGCCCGCCGACCAGGAGGTGGCCGACGGGCTGCTGGCGGCATACGAGGAGTTGGTCGCCTCCTGAAGCGAGGGCCGGGCGCTCAGCGGGTGGCGAAGAGCGGTACCCAGTCCCCCCACTCCCTGCTGGTGATGCGCTTGCGGGCGCCGCTGAGCTTGATCGTCTTGTCGCTGCCGATGGTGACGAGGACGAGGGCGTTGTGGAACTCGTTGTCGCCGGGTGCGATGTCCCAGGCGATGAGCCGCTTGTCGTCGATCCAGGTGAGCAGTTCCTGTCCCCGCACCTTGTGGAGCTTCTCACCGGTGTGGGCGTCGAGTATCCAGGAGGCGGTGGTCTTGTCGTCGCCCGCGAAGTCACCGGCCGCCAGCTTGCCGTTCGGGGACAGCCGTGCCCCCACGATCCAGTGCAGGTACTTCTCGTTGGCGGGCTTGGGAACCTCGTTGCCCTCCAGGTCGTAGAACTGCTCGTGCGGTTCCGTGGTCAGCCCGGAGTAGACGAGCTTGCCGTCGTCGCTGAAGGCGAAGTCCTGGCGGACGTTGAGGTCGCCGTCCTTGTTGTCGAAGACGACCTCGCTCCAGTCGGCCTCGCCGGAGTCGACGTCCACGATGTAGAAGCCGGTCCGAGGGGACTGGAACCAGTTCCGTTCGTAGTCGTTCTTCTTGCCGTCGCCGTCGGCGTCGTAGTCCACCTTCGTCAGCAGGTCCGGGTTCTCGCTGTAGGTGGTGGCGACGAGCTTGGTGCCGTCGGGCGAGAACTCGACGCCCGCGACGCCCCGGTCTGCCCCGATCCAGCGCTCGACCTCGCCGGTGCGCAGATCGAGCAGCCCGATCCGCTTGGCCGGCAGATCCTTCTCCAGCACGGCGGCGGTCCGCATACCGGGGGCGATCGAGACGACGGACCAGCGGGAGTCCGTCTCGTACTTGCCTGTCTTCTGGTCGAGCATCCGGTAGGTGCGTTCCAGGACCGCGGTGTCCTTCTTCGACGTCAGGACCGTGTCCCAGGTGTAGTACGCGGCCAGCGCCTTGTCCCCGGCGGCGATCATGTCGCGCGGCGGCGACTGGTCGGGGTGGGCGATGATGTCGCTCCTGTTCGTCTCGGTCGCGAACCGCACCTCGTCCTTGCCGGAGTCCAGCAGCGGTACGGCCACCGCGACGGCGACCACGGCGGCGGTCGCCGCGGCCACGGCGACGATCCCCCGGGTCCTGCGGCGGCGTCGGACGGCCAGCACCCGGTCGGCGAAGCCGCCGTCCAACGGTGTCTGCTCGTCGGCCTGTTCACGCAGCGCGTCCCGCACCAGTTCGTCGACGTTCACGGACGCACCTCCACGGGCGAGAAGTCACGGGACGGCTCCTGCTCGGCCGCGGCGGGGCCGAGCAGGGCCAGCTCGGGTGCGAGTTCGCGCAGCCGGGCGAGTGAGCGATGGGTGGTGGACCGTACGGTCCCGACGGAGCAGCCGAGGATGCGGGCCACCTCGGACTCCGGCAGATCCTCGAAGTAGCGGAGCACGAGCACGGTCCGCTGGCGTGCGGTGAGCCGGGCGAGGGCGCCGCGCATCACCAGGCGCAGTTCCACGCCGGGCGCCCCGTCGGCGGCGGCGTCCTGTTCCGGCGGCTCGGCGACGGTCAGCTCGCGGCGCCGCCACTTCAGCCGCCAGCGGCTGATCTGCTGCCGGTAGAGGATCTGCCGGACATACGCCTCGGGCTCGTCGATGCGCTGCCAGCGCCCGGCGGCCTTGATCAGCGCGTTCTGCAGCAGATCCTCGGCGGCGTGCCGGTCCCCTCCGCTGAGCAGTACGGCCGTCCTCAGCAGCGCCGACGACCGCCCGGCCACGAACTCCCGGAAACTCTCCTGCCCTTCGGCATCCATCGTCACCTTCTCTTCCCTGGCGGACCCCGTGTCCCGCCCCTGTATCCCTTGTGACGCGCCGACCGGGCTCCGGCTATGCCAGTACACCGAAGAAGAAGGCGAAGAAGACGTCGAAGCCGACGGCGAGGGTGCCGGAGAAGATGCCGGGGAAGACGCCGGGGAAGATGTCGGGGAACGGTTCGGGGCCGGTACGCGCGTGCACACGCGTACCGGCCCCGAACCCCACGGGCGGACGGCCGTCAGGCCGCGGGCTCCGGCCCCGCGGGCTCCGCTCCGCCCCAGCTGTGTCCGTCACCGAACAGCAGGGTGTGCTCCAGCACGTCCTCCATCGGATCGTCGACCTGTCCGACGTTGACGAGCCCGATCCGGGGGCCGTTGTGCGAGGACTTGTTGGTCTCGTCGGCGTACGCGGCCCCGCCGGACAGCCCGCACACCGCCACCGTGGCCAGCACCCCCGTGACCACTCGCGCCACGGTCCTCGCCCGGTCGTTCCTCATCCCTCGGCCCCTCATTTCGTAGGTTCGGCAGCTGATCGGACACTGGGTCCGACCCGTTCATCTGCCTGCGCCCCACGAAGGTCACGCCGAGTAACTCGTACGAGGTGCCATCGAACTGAGTCGTGATCGCCCAGCCGTGGTGCTCGGTCGCGGGCCGCTACGGCCGCTCAGTTGTGGCTGTGGAGGATCTCGTTGAGGCCGCCCCAGACCGCGTTGTTGGGGCGGGCCTCGACGACGCCGGTGGTGGAGTTGCGGCGGAAGAGGATGTTGGAGGCGCCGGAGAGTTCGCGGGCCTTGACGATCTGGCCGTCGGGCATGGTGATCCGGGTGCCGGCGGTGATGTAGAGGCCGGCCTCGACCACGCACTCGTCGCCGAGGGCGATGCCCACGCCCGCCTCGGCGCCGATCAGGCAGCGCTCGCCGATGGAGATGATGACGTTGCCGCCGCCGGAGAGGGTGCCCATGGTGGAGGCGCCGCCGCCGATGTCCGAGCCGTCGCCGACGACGACACCGGCGGAGATCCGGCCCTCGACCATCGACGTGCCGAGGGTGCCCGCGTTGAAGTTGACGAAGCCCTCGTGCATGACCGTGGTGCCCTCGGCGAGGTGCGCGCCCAGGCGGACCCGGTCGGCGTCGGCGATCCGGACGCCCTTGGGGGCCACGTAGTCCGTCATGCGCGGGAACTTGTCGACCGACGTCACCTGGAGGTGCAGGCCCTCGGCGCGCGCGTTCAGCCGGACCTTCTCCAGCTCGTCCACGGCGACCGGGCCGAGGGAGGTCCAGGCGACGTTGGGGAGCAGCCCGAAGATGCCGTCGAGGCTCTGGCCGTGCGGCTTGACCAGCCGGTGGGAGAGCAGATGCAGCCGCAGATAGGCGTCGTGCGTGTCGGTCGGCTTCTCGTCGAGGGAGGAGATGACCGTACGGACCGCGACGACCTCGACGCCCCGGCGAGTGTCGGGACCGACCGCCGCGGTCGCGCCGCCGCCCAGCAGCTCCGCCGACTGCTCGGCGGTCAGCCGCTCGGTGCCGGACGGGCCGGCCTCCGCGACGAGTTCGGGCGCGGGGTACCAGGTGTCGAGAACGGTGCCGTCGGAGGCGATCGTGGCGAGGCCGGCGGCCACGGCGCCGGTGGTGCGAGGAGCAGTCGTGTCGGTCATGAGGGCAACCTAACTGTCGGGAGCCTGTGCGGGCCAACCCGAGGCGGGGACGTCTCAGGGGCCGGGCACCAATGGGGACGTACGCCCCCAGAGGCACACCCCGAAACGGCACACCTCGGGGCACGGAGCCGGCCTTCCCCTTCGTACCTCTTGGCCGTGCTCTGCGTACCTCTCGGCCGTCCCCGGTGTACCAGGCCCGTACGCGTACGGGCGGCCCGCGCTCCCCTCGTGCCGCGGGCCGCCCGTGTCCTGGAAGGGCCACCGTCAGGCCCTCGGCGGTGTCAGTCGCGCTCGCCCGGCTTGTCGACGACGGCGACGCGGACGGTCGAGCCGCCGGCGTCGACCCTGCCGTCGCTGATCAGCCTCATGCCGAGGACGTCGTACGTCCGCGGGTCGATCAGCCACTCGGTGCCGTCGTACTGGCCGCCGCTGTCGCCGCTGTCACCGCGGCCGTCGCTGATGTAGTTGCCGTCGTCGTCCCGGACGTTGCCGCCGTAGCGGACCGCGACGGCCCGGTGTCCGGCCGCGTCCTCGACCAGGTGATCGACCACGGTCAGACCGGGCACGGTGGCCAGCGCTCGGTAGAGGCCGGCCAGAGCCTTGCGGGGCATGATGTCCGCGCCTAGGAGGTAGGCGATCTCCGCGTAGTCCTCCTGCGACCGGGTGGCGCCCTCGGTGTCGACGATGACGTCCCGGGCGCGCAGTGCCTTCAGCGCTCCCTCGGCGTCGGCGGGGAGTGTGGAGAGGAAGCGGTACGTCTGGCGCGGCGAGCGCACGGCCATCGTCCCGATCTGCTCCATCTTCAGCACGTTGACCTGGAGCTTGTCCGTGGTGCCGGAGGGGCCGCGCTCCTTGAAGGCGATGTCCCTGCCGTCGTAGCGGAGCCAGGTCTCCTGATAGCGCTCCCCGAGGGGCAGCGCCTCCAGGCTCTCCAGGGCCCGGCCCTCCTGGGCGACCTTGGTGTAGACCCACTGCTCGGCCTCGGGCTCGGTGACCGCCGGCTGTTCCTCCACCGCTTGCGCGGCCCGCTCCAGCACCTCGGCGGCGGTCATGTGCCTCAGATCGGCGTCGGTGAGGTCCGCCGGTGCCGACAGCGTGCGGGGGGCGTCGTCCCGGTCCGCCAGCAGCGACGCGGTCAGCGCCACCGCGGTCACGGCCGCCGCGAACCCGATGATCGCGGCCTGCGGCAGCAGCCGCGTCCGGCGCCGCCGCTCCCCGGCCCGTGCCGCGTCCAGCAGTCGCGGGGGGGGGGGGGGCGGGGGGTATGTGGCACTTTTTTTCCGCGGGGGGTATCACGGGGGGGGGGGATTCCGGGGGGGGCAGACGGACATCTCGGGGCCGGGGCG
>NZ_JBSFVY010000057.1:0-23815 GCF_053592555.1 Streptomyces sp. NPDC002643 | reverse complement strand
TCCGGAGGTCCTTGGCGCCGTTCGCTGCCGGCCGGAGCGGGGAGCCGCTCCCGCCCTGCCGACACCACTAATGTGCCGGACCCGTGTTAAGCCGTTCCGACCGGGATATCCAGGGCCTGGGCGACCTCCTGTTGACGCCCTCTCCTGCCCGAGGACAGGAGATTCCGGTCCGTGCCGCTACGCGGCACCCCCTTGGGTTCCTGCTTCACGGGCCACTGCCAACCGGTGAGGGTCGGTCTTACACGGCCTCCACAGACCTGACTTCCCGCCCGTCCGGCGGTAGGTCCGACAACTACGTTGTCGGACAAGGCGATCCGGCCACGGATCTACGGCCCTCCGGGCCACCAGAGCACGGATGCCCTACACCTCCACCCTGAAGAGGGGAGCACCGAGCAAAAGTTCGGTAGCTCGGCCGAGGTTGCCCGCGATGCCGTAGAGCCAGGGGCGGGCGTTGGTGCGGGCGCGGTCGTAGCGGGCGCGAATGCGGAATGCCGTGAGAAAGGTGTCCGCGGATGGGGGTCCCCCGCGCGAGCGTATTCGAGCGTGGGGGAGTCGTCGGCCATGCCGTCGCCGAGCCGCCCGGCGACATACCGGTGGATGTCCGGGGCGTACCGGTCGTAGAGCCGCGCGAACAACTCGGGCTGCTCCAGCGACTGGGCGACGACCTCGGCGTCATCGACGGCCTCGGCGTCGTCGGCGCCCTCCCCGCACGCCGGTGGCCCGGTATCCGTTATGTCCGTCCGCGACGGTCATCCGCTCACCAGTTCTCTCCCCCGTACCTCGCCGCGTTCCTGTCACCTCCTGTTCCCCGCTGCCCGGAGAAGGGTTCACGGTTCCGGCGAAGTCCTCCGGTGCGCGTCCCCCTCAGCGAATCACCCGCCCCAACACCTCCCGTGCGTACGCCTCGTCATACGGCGCCCCCGTGAGCAGCACCTGCAGACAGATCCCGTCGACCAGCGCGACCAGGGCACGCGCGGTCACCGGATCGGTGCGCCCGGACAGGCAGTCGGCGAAGCCGCGCCCCCATTCGTCGGCGACCTCGCGGAGCGCCGGGCGGCGGAGGGCGGCGAGGTAGAGCTCGTACTCGACCTCGATGCCCGTACGGTCCCCGGAGAGCCAAGCGCGGCCCAGCGCGGCCAGTTCGGCGGCGAGGTCGGAGCCGGGGTCCTGGAGGGCCTGGTTCGCGGTGATGGTCCTGGCGAAGCCCTCGTTGGCCTGGCGCAGGGCGGCGACGAGCAGATCGTCGAGGTTCTTGAAGTGGTACGTCGTCGAGCCGAGCGGTACGTCGGCCTCGGCGGCGACCGTGCGGTGGCTCAGCCCGGCGATGCCCTTCTCGCCGACCACACGGATCGCGGCGTCGATGATCCGCTGGCGTCGCTCGGGGTCGTAGCGCCGGGCCATCAGTGGCCGCCTCCCAGGTTCAACACCACCACCCCGGCGATGATCAGCACGATGCCGGCGACTTTGGCGAAGCCGAGCCCCTCGCCGAAGAGCACCAGTCCGAGCGCGGCGACGCTGGCGGTGCCGACGCCGGACCAGATCGCGTACGCGGTGCCGATCGACATCGACTTCAGCGCCTGGGCGAGCAGCACGAAGGAGACGACGTAGCCGACGGCGGTGATCAGCGAGGGGATCAGCTTGCTGAAGCCGTCGCTGTACTTCATGGCGGTGGTGGCGGCGACCTCGGCCGCTATGGCGAGGCCGAGCAACAGATATCCCATGTGTACGAGCGTACACATGATGCGTACGGTCGTACACATAGCGGCCGTGCACGGATCGCACCGTAATCCGACATTCACGGACGGTTCACAGCCTTCGGCGGGCGCCGAGGGCCGCTTCGCGTTCCACGAGACGTGAAGTGGCCGTCTTTTCGGGGCCGTTCCGTTATGGAAGCGCTTTATGAAAGGGCCCCACGGGCCCCACTCGTCCACTACTGTTTCAACGGTCAATCTCCTGGTTGTGTGACGACCGGCAAGGTTTCGCACCTGGGTGACACTGGCCAACTCCCTGACCCGCATGACGATTCGCGTCCGCCTGTGCGACGCCGAGGGAACCGCGCATGCCACCAAGAAAGCCCGGACCTGATCCGGACCAGACCACCCCGAACCTTCCGGTGCTGGCTTCCTCCGCGAAGGTGTGGGAGACCGGTGTCGCCCCGAACGACACCCGAATACCGGGCACCCGCCGCCTCTGGCTGGCCGGCGCGCTGGCCCTGGCCGTCGTGTCGTCCTGTGTGACCGCGCTGATGCTGCAGGAGGCGGACGGCGACAACGCCACCCGGAGCGGCCAGGACCGCACCACCTCCGCGGGCGAGCAACTCCCCGACCTCACCCTGCCGGAGCCGCCGCCGGCGTCGACCGACGCACCCGACGGCAAGAGCGGCCTGTCCGAGCCGCAGGGCGACGAGGGCAAATCGACCGGAGGCAACGGGGACAACGGGGACAAGGGCTCCTCCGACTCCTCCAAGGACTCGGAGTCGGACTCGTCCTCGGACTCCTCCGACGACAAGCAGCAGGGCGGCACCAAGCCCACCCCCAAGCCGTCACAGACGAAGAGCCCCGCGAAGCCGCCGGCCACCTCCACGAACTGGAAGTCGGTACGGTCGCTCAACTACCCGGACCGCTACTGGCACTTGCGCAGCGGCGTCGTCCAACTCGACTCGGTGAGTTCCCGCAGCGGCAGCGAGACCAAGGAGGACTCCTCCTACAAGGTGGTCTCCGGCCTGGCCAACTCGTCCTGCTACTCGTTCCGCATGACGGACGGCCGCTATCTGCGCCACCAGAACTTCGTGCTCCGCGCCGGCGGCAACGACGGCTCCCGCCTCTTCAAACAGGACGCCACGTTCTGCCCCCGCTCGTACTACTCCGGGGACACGGTGATGCTGGAGTCGGTCAACTACCCCGGCTACTACCTCCGCCACCGCAACTTCACCGTCCGCCTGGAGCGCTACCAACACGACCGCCTCTACATGGCGGACTCCACCTTCAAGCTGGTCACGGCGTTCTCCTCCTGACCGATCCCGATCGGCTGACCGATCCCGATCGACACGTGCACACGACTGCGGCCCCCGGCGATCGAGCCGGGGGCCGCAGCCCTGTTCATGAGGGATCTCAGACGTTGAAGCCCAGCGCGCGCAGTTGCTCGCGGCCGTCGTCCGTGATCTTGTCGGGGCCCCACGGGGGCATCCAGACCCAGTTGATGCGGAGTTCGTTGACGAGGCCGTCCGTGGCGGACTTGGCCTGGTCCTCGATGACGTCCGTCAGCGGGCAGGCCGCCGAGGTCAGGGTCATGTCGATCGTCGCGATGTTCGCGTCGTCGATGTGGATGCCGTAGATGAGGCCGAGGTTGACGACGTCGATGCCCAGTTCGGGGTCGACGACGTCGTACAGGGCCTCGCGGATCTCGTCCTCGGAGGCCGGCTTCATCTCCACGGTGGTGTCGCTCATGCCGTCTTCCTTTCGGCGTCCGCTCCGCCCAGTGCCTGGGCCGTCGCGTCCTTCCACGCCATCCAGCTCAGGAGGGCGCACTTGACCCGGGCGGGGTACTTGGAGACTCCGGCGAACGCGACCGCGTCCTCCAGTACCTCCTCCATCGCGTCGTCCGGCTCGATCCTGCCCTTGGACTGCATCAGTTCCAGGAAGGTCTCCTGGATCTTCCGCGCGTCCGACAGTTCCTTGCCGACGAGGAGGTCGTTCAGCACGGAGGCCGAGGCCTGGCTGATCGAACAGCCCTGCCCCTCGTACGAGACGTCCTCGATCTTCGTGCCGTCGTACTTCACGCGGAGGGTGATCTCGTCGCCGCACGTGGGGTTCACGTGGTGTACCTCGGCGTCACCGTCCCGCAAGCCCCGCCCGTGCGGGTTCTTGTAGTGGTCCAGGATGACTTCCTGGTACATCGAGTCCAGCTTCATGCGATCGCACGTCCCATCAGCCGAAGAAGTTCCGTACGTGCTCCAGGCCGCCGACCAGTGCGTCGATCTCGGCCGGTGTGGAGTACAGATAGAACGACGCTCGCGTGGTCGCGGGAATTCCGTACCGCAGGCAGACGGGCCGGGCGCAGTGGTGGCCGACCCGGACCGCGATGCCCTGCTCGTCCAGTACCTGGCCCACGTCGTGCGGGTGGATGTCGCCGAGTGTGAAGGAGATCGCCGCGCCCCGGTCCTCGGCCGTGGTGGGGCCGATGATCCTGAGGTCGGGGACCTCCGCCAGCCGCCGCACCGCGTACTCCGTCAGCGCGTGCTCATGGGCGAGGATCTTGTCCATGCCGATGGAGTTCAGGTAGTCGATCGCCGCGCCGAGGCCGACCGCCTGCGCGATCGGCGGGGTGCCCGCCTCGAACTTGTGGGGGGCGGGCGCGTACGTCGACGAGTGCATCGACACCGTCTCGATCATCTCGCCGCCGCCGAGGAACGGAGGGAGGTCTTCCAGCAGCTCCTGGCGGCCCCACAGGACGCCGATGCCCGTCGGGCCGCACATCTTGTGACCGGTGAAGGCCACGAAGTCGGCCTGGAGGGCCTGTACGTCCAGCGGCATATGGGGGGCGGCCTGGGAGGCGTCGATGCAGACGAGGGCGCCGACCTCCTGGGCGCGACGGATTATCGTCTCGACCGGGTTCACGGTGCCGAGGATGTTCGACACCAGCACAAAGGAGACGATCTTCGTCTTCTCGGTGATGATCTCGTCGATGTTCGACAGGTCGAGACGGCCGTCGTCCGTGAGGCCGAACCACTTCAGCTTCGCGCCCGTGCGCTGCGCGAGCAGCTGCCACGGCACGATGTTGGAGTGGTGTTCCATCTCCGTGATGACGATCTCGGTCTCGGAGTCCACCCGGTAGGGCTCGTCGGCCCAGCCGAGCATGTTCGCCACGAGGTTCAGCGACTCGGAGGCGTTCTTGGTGAAGATCACCTCGTCGCGGCTGGGCGCGTTGATGAACTCCGCGACCTTGTCCCGCGCGCCCTCGTACAGCGCCGTGGCCTCCTCGGCGAGCACATGCACACCGCGATGGACGTTGGCGTTGTAGCGCTCGTAGTACTCGCTCAGGGCGTCCAGCACCTGGCGCGGCTTCTGCGAGGTCGCCGCGTTGTCCAGGTACACGAGCTTCTGCCCGTCGTGGACCTGGCGGTCCAGGATGGGGAAGTCCTTGCGGATCGCCTCGATGTCGAGAAGGCCCGGCAACTGTGTCACTCGGATGCGCCACCCTTCGTGTCGACTTCGTCGCGCTTCGCGTAGGCCTCGTAGCCCTCGTTCTCCAGCTTGTCGGCGAGCTCGGGGCCGCCCGACTCGACGATCTTGCCGGCGGCGAAGACGTGGACATGGTCGGGCTTGATGTAGCGCAGGATGCGCGTGTAGTGCGTGATCAGCAGGGTGCCGACCTCGCCGCTCTCGCGGACGCGGTTGACGCCCTCGGAGACGACCCGGAGCGCGTCGACGTCGAGGCCGGAGTCGGTCTCGTCGAGGATCGCGACCTTCGGCTTGAGCAGCTCCAGCTGAAGGATCTCGTGGCGCTTCTTCTCACCGCCGGAGAAGCCCTCGTTGACGTTGCGCTCGGCGAAGGAGGGGTCCATGTTGAGGCGCTGCATGGCCTCCTTGACCTCCTTCACCCAGGTGCGCAGCTTGGGGGCCTCGCCGCGGATGGCGGTGGCGGACGTACGGAGGAAGTTCGAGACGGAGACGCCGGGAACCTCGACCGGGTACTGCATCGCCAGGAACAGGCCCGCGCGGGCGCGCTCGTCGACGGACATCTCCAGGACGTCCTCGCCGTCGAGGGTGACGGTGCCGCCGGTGATCGTGTACTTCGGGTGACCCGCGAGGGAGTAGGCGAGGGTCGACTTGCCGGAGCCGTTGGGGCCCATGATGGCGTGCGTCTCGCCCTGCTTCACGGTCAGGTCGACGCCCTTGAGGATCTCCTTCGTGGCATTGTCGGCCTCGACGGTGACGTGCAGGTCTCGGATTTCAAGCGTTGCCATGGGTGCCTCAGGACTCCTGGGTGAGGGAGGCGCGTACGTCAACAAGGACGTTGCCCCCTTCGATCTTTACGGGGTATACGGGGACGGGGCGCGTCGCGGGAAGGCCGGACGGCTTGCCGGTGCGGAGGTCGAACGCGGAGCCGTGCAGCCAGCACTCGATCTGGCAGTCCTCCACCTCGCCCTCGGAGAGCGAGACGTTCGCGTGGGAGCAGATGTCGTAGATGGCGAACACCTCGCCCTCGGTCCGCACGACCGAGACCGGCGTGCCGTCGAGTTCCACCCGCTTCGGGGTGTCCTCCTCCAGCTCGCTCAGCCCACAGGCGCGTACGTACGTCATGCGACGGACGCCTCCAGCTCCTCTTCGATCTTGGCGATCAGGCGCTCCTCGATGTCCTCGACGCCGATCTGCTGGACCAGCTCGGCGAAGAAGCCGCGGACAACGAGGCGGCGGGCCTCGTGCTCCGGGATGCCGCGGGCCATCAGGTAGAAGAGCTGCTCGTCGTCGAAGCGGCCGGTCGCGGAGGCGTGGCCGGCGCCGACGATCTCACCGGTCTCGATCTCCAGGTTCGGCACGGAGTCGACCCGGGCGCCGTCGGTCAGAACCAGGTTCCGGTTCATCTCGTAGGTGTCCGTGCCCTCGGCCTTGGCCTCGATCAGCACATCGCCGATCCACACCGCGTGGGCGCCGTCGCCCTGGAGCGCGCCCTTGTAGACGACGTTCGACTTGCAGTGCGGCAGGTTGTGCGTGACCAGCAGCCGGTGCTCCTGGTGCTGCGCGGCGTCGGTGAAGTACAGCCCGAACAACTCGGCCTCACCACCGGGCCCGGCGTACGTGACGCGCGGGTGCAGTCGTACGACATCGCCGCCGAAGGTGACGACGACCGACTTGAAGGAGGCGTCGCGGCCGACGAGGGCGTTGTGCTGGGCGACGTGCACGGCCTTGTCGTCCCAGTCCTGGACGGAGACGACGGTCAGCTTGGCGCCGTCACCGAGGATGTAGTCGACGTTGGCGGCGAGGACGGCGTCACCGCTGTGGTCGATGACGACGACGGCCTCGGCGAAGGCGCCCAGCTCGATCACCTGGTGGGCGAAGGCGGTGCCGCCCTCGCCGTGCACGGCGATCCGGATCGGCTCGGCGAGGACCGTCTCCTTGGCGACGGTGATCACACCGGCCTTCTCGAACGCCGAGTACGCCTGGGCGGCGATCCGGTCCACGGGGATGCCGGCCTTGCCGAGCCGGACGTCGTCGCGGCCGACGGTCTCGACGGTGACGCCCTCGGGGGCCTGGACGTCGACCTTCAGGCCGTCACCGGTGGCGACGGCGGTGCCGTCGTGCAGCCCGCGCAGCCGCTCCAGCGGGGTGAACCGCCACTCCTCCTCGCGGCCGTGCGGCACGGGGAAGTCCGCCACGTCGAAGGACGGGGGCGCGCTCATGCGCGAGACGACGGTCGACTCGGCGGCCACCGCGATCGAGCCGGCGGTGGTGCTACCGACCGGGATGTTCTGAGCCTCAGCCATGGCTGTCGGTCTGCTCTCTTCCTACGTTTACGATCTTCGGCCCGCCCCTGGGGAGGCGGGCCGCCTGCTGCTTCGGTGGGTGGCGGGCGTTAGCCGACCGCGCCTTCCATCTGCAGCTCGATCAGCCGGTTGAGCTCAAGGGCGTACTCCATGGGCAGCTCCTTGGCGATCGGCTCGACGAAGCCGCGCACGATCATCGCCATGGCCTCGTCCTCCGACAGACCGCGGCTCATCAGGTAGAAGAGCTGGTCCTCGGAGACCTTGGAGACGGTGGCCTCGTGGCCCATGGACACGTCGTCCTCACGGACGTCCACGTACGGGTACGTGTCGGAGCGGGAGATGGTGTCGACGAGCAGCGCGTCGCACAGCACGTTCGACTTCGAGCCCGGGGCGCCCTCGCCGATCTCGATGAGCCCGCGGTACGACGTACGGCCGCCACCACGCGCCACCGACTTCGACACGATGTTCGACGAGGTGTTCGGGGCCATGTGGACCATCTTGGCGCCGGCGTCCTGGTGCTGGCCCTCGCCCGCGAAGGCGATGGACAGGGTCTCGCCCTTGGCGTGCTCGCCCATCAGGTAGACGGCCGGGTACTTCATCGTCACCTTGGAGCCGATGTTGCCGTCGATCCACTCCATGGTGGCGCCCTCGTAGGCGACAGCGCGCTTGGTGACCAGGTTGTAGACGTTGTTCGACCAGTTCTGGATGGTCGTGTAGCGGCAGCGGGCGTTCTTCTTGACGATGATCTCGACGACCGCGCTGTGCAGGGAGTCCGACTTGTAGATCGGGGCCGTACAACCCTCGACGTAGTGCACATAGGCACCCTCGTCGACGATGATCAGCGTCCGCTCGAACTGGCCCATGTTCTCGGTGTTGATCCGGAAGTAGGCCTGGAGCGGGATCTCGACGTGCACGCCCTTCGGCACGTAGATGAACGAGCCACCGGACCACACGGCGGTGTTCAGCGCGGCGAACTTGTTGTCACCGGCCGGGATGACCGTGCCGAAGTACTCCTTGAAGAGCTCCGGGTGCTCCTTCAGGGCGGTGTCGGTGTCGAGGAAGATGACGCCCTGCTCCTCCAGGTCCTCGCGGATCTGGTGGTAGACGACCTCCGACTCGTACTGGGCGGCGACACCGGCGACGAGGCGCTGCTTCTCGGCCTCCGGGATGCCCAGCTTGTCGTAGGTGTTCTTGATGTCCTCGGGCAGGTCCTCCCAGGACTCCGCCTGCTTCTCCGTGGAGCGCACGAAGTACTTGATGTTGTCGAAGTCGATGCCCGACAGGTCCGAGCCCCAGTTCGGCATGGGCTTCTTCTCGAAGAGCTTCAGGCCCTTGAGACGGAGCTTCGTCATCCACTCCGGCTCGGACTTCTTGCCGGAGATGTCGAGGACGACGTCCTCGTTCAGACCGCGCTTCGCGGCGGCACCGGCCTCGTCGGAGTCCGCCCAGCCGTATTCGTACTTGCCCAGACCCTCCAGCTCGGGGTGGGCTGTCTCCTCGATGGGGAGAGTCATGCGGGGTTCCTCCCGGCGGTGCTCGCGGATGCGTTGGTGGCTGTCTTGGAAACTCTGGGGATGAACGTCGTGCAGACGCCGTCGCCGTGGGCGATGGTGGCCAGCCGCTGGACGTGCGTACCGAGCAGTTCGGCGAAGAGCTCGGTCTCGGCCTCGCAGAGCTGCGGGAACTGCTCGGCGACATGGGCTACCGGGCAGTGGTGCTGGCAGAGCTGCTCACCCTGGTGGGGGCGGGGAGCGCTGCGCGCCGTAGCAGCGTACCCGTCGACGCTCAAGGCCTTGGCCAGGGCTTCGGTCTTCTGTTCGGAGCCGGCCGCCTCCACTGCCCTGCGGTACGCGCCCGACTGGGCGGCGACCCGGGCACGGGCGAAGGCGGCGACCGCCTCGCTCCCGCCCTCGCGCTCGGCGATCCACTTCAGGGCGTCCACCGCGAGCGTGTCGTACGACTGGTCGAAGGCGTCCCGGCCGCAATCCGTCAGGGCGAACACCTTGGCGGGCCGACCCCGGGTCCGCGCGCCGTAGACGCGCTGCTCACGGGGTTGTACGACATCGTCGGCGACCAGGGCGTCGAGGTGCCGGCGGACGGCGGCCTGGGTGAGGCCGAGGCGTCCGGCGAGGTCGGCCACGGTGGACGGGCCGTGGACCAGGATGGACCGCGCGACGCGGTTGCGGGTGGACCGCTCACCGGTCGCGAGTTCCTCCTGCGGAGCCTCGCCGACGTTTTTCACAACGCCATTGTTGCGTAATTCCTCAGGGCCGAGCAAGCGGCGGCCATGGCACCTGGCGGTGCCGTGCATCACTTAGGCATACCTAAGATGACCTGCGGAAATGATCAAACGCGGGAGAGCTCGATCCCTACGGTGGTGTAGCGGGTGCGGGTTGTCTGTGGCTGGTCGCGCAGTTCCCCGCGCCCCTTAAAGGCACCGGGTGACCCCATGTTTTCAGGGGCGCGGGGAACTGCGCGAGCGACCACAAACAACCCGCACCCGCCCACGAACCTCACCCCCGAGCTCTCCGGCGCAATAAACCAATCCCTAGACTCTGGCGCATGCGAAGTGACCCCGTGGTTCAGGTCCGGGACCTGGTGAAGAGGTACGGCGACAAAACCGCGGTGGACGGCCTCGGCCTGGAGGCCAGAGCGGGGGTGACCGCCGTACTGGGCCCGAACGGGGCGGGCAAGACCACGACCATCGAGACCTGCGAGGGATACCGCAAGCCCGACGGCGGCACGGTCCGCGTCCTCGGCCTTGACCCGGTCCGCGAGGCCTCCGCACTGCGCCCCCGTATCGGCGTGATGCTCCAGTCCGGCGGCGTCTACTCCGGCGCCCGCGCCGACGAGATGCTCCGCCATGTGGCCAAGCTGCACGCCCACCCCCTCGACGTCGACGCCCTCATCGAACGCCTGGGCCTCGGCTCCTGCGGCCGCACCACCTATCGGCGCCTCTCCGGCGGCCAGCAGCAGCGGCTCGCCCTCGCCATGGCCGTGGTCGGCCGCCCCGAGCTGGTCTTCCTGGACGAGCCCACCGCCGGCCTCGACCCGCAGGCCCGCCGCGCCACCTGGGACCTCGTACGGGACCTGCGCGCCGACGGCGTCTCGATCATCCTCACCACGCACTACATGGACGAGGCCGAACAGCTGGCCGACGACGTCGCGATCATCGACGCGGGCAAGGTCATAGCCCAGGGCAGCCCCGAGGAGCTGTGCCGGGGCGGCGCCGAGAACACGCTCCGCTTCACCGGCCGCCCCGCCCTCGACGTCAGCTCCCTACTCAAGGCCCTCCCCGCCGACTCCATCGCCGCCGAACTCACCCCCGGCGTCTACCGCGTCAACGGCAAGATCGACCCCCAGCTCCTCGCCACGGTCACCTCCTGGTGCGCCCAGCACGGAGTGATGCCGGACAGGATCTCGGTGGAACGGCACACCCTCGAAGACGTTTTTTTGGAGCTGACCGGCAAGGAGCTGCGTTCATGATCCCGGCGAACACATGGATCTGCTGGGGGTCCGGGGGTTATCCCCCGGAAAGACACAGCCTTGAGCTGACCGGCAGGGAGCTGCGCGCATGAGCATCGATACGAGTGCCGGCGCGTACGCGCCCAGGCCCGGCGCCGCCCCGCTCCCCCGCATGATCGCGGCGCAGGCGGCGCTGGAGACGAAGATGCTGCTGCGCAACGGCGAGCAGTTGCTCCTCACGGTCGTCATCCCGACACTGCTGCTGGTCCTCTTCGGCTCCGTCGACATCGTCGACACGGGTGAGGGCAAGGCCGTCGACTTCCTCGCCCCCGGCATCCTCGCCCTCGCGGTCATGTCCACGGCGTTCACCGGGCAGGCCATCGCCACCGGCTTCGAACGCCGCTACGGCGTACTGAAGCGACTGGCGGTGTCACCGCTCCCCCGCTGGGGGCTGATGACCGCCAAGACGCTGTCCGTGCTGGTCACCGAGGTGCTCCAGGTCATCCTGCTCACGGTGATCGCCTTCGCGATGGGCTGGTCCCCACACGGCAACCCCCTGGCCGTACTGCTTCTCCTGGTCCTCGGCACGGCCGCCTTCTCCGGTCTCGGGCTGCTGATGGCGGGCACCCTCAAGGCCGAGGCCACGCTCGCCGCCGCGAACCTCGTCTTCCTGCTGCTGCTCGTCGGCGGCGGGGTCATCGTGCCGCTGGACAAGTTCCCGGACGCGGCGCAGAGCGTGCTCGGGCTGCTGCCGATCTCCGCGCTGTCGGACGGTCTGCGGGACGTCCTCCAGCACGGCGCCGCGATGCCCTGGGGCGAGATCGGCGTCCTGGCCGTCTGGGCGGTCCTCGGCCTCGGCGCCGCCGCCCGCTTCTTCCGCTGGGAGTAGCCGCGAGCGGGAGTATCCGCAGCTCACAGACATGGCCCGACCCCTCGTGAATACGTGCACAAGCGGCGCCCTACCATGGTGCGCGTGCCAAAGCTGACCCGCGCCGATGCCGTATCCGCCGCGCGCAACCCGCTCGCCTTCATCGCCGACCGCTGGACCCCGGACCCCAGAACGGTCCGGCGGGCGGCCCTCGCCGCGCTCGTCATGGCGGTGGTCATCGTGGTCACCGGCGGTGCCGTACGGCTCACCGGTTCGGGCCTCGGCTGTCCGACCTGGCCCAAGTGCACCGACGACTCACTGACCGCCACCCGTGCGATGGGCGTCCACGGCGTCATCGAGTTCGGCAACCGCATGCTGACGTACGTCCTGTGCGCGGCGGTCGGCTGGGCCATCATCGCGGCCCGCTCCGAGAAGCCGTACCGGCGCGGCCTCACCAAGCTGGGCTGGGCCCAGTTCTGGGTGGTCATGGGCAACGCGGTGCTCGGCGGCATCGTCGTACTGGTCGGCCTCAACCCGTACACGGTGGCCGCGCACTTCCTGCTCTCCACCGCGCTGATCGCCGTCGCCACGGTGATGTGGCAGCGGACCCGCGAGGGCGACAGCGCGCCGCGTCCGCTGGTCGGCAAGGCGGTGCGGCAGCTGGTGTGGGCGCTGGTGGGCGTGACCGTGCTGCTGATCGCGGTCGGCACGGTCGTCACCGGCGCCGGTCCGCACGCCGGTGACTCCAGCGAGGTCGAGCGCATCCCGCTGAACTGGGAGAACGTCACCAAGGCGCATGCCGTCCTGGCCTGGATCGTGGTCACCCTGGCCTTCGCCCTGTGGTTCGTCCTCAAGGCGGTCGACGCGCCCCGGGGGCCGCTGCACCGCACCCGCGATCTGTTCCTGATCCTCCTCGCGCAGGGTCTCCTGGGCTATGTCCAGTACTTCACCGACCTCCCCGAGGTCCTGGTCGGCGCCCATATGTTCGGCTCCTGCCTGGTGTGGATCGCGACGCTGCGCGTCCTGCTGTCCCTCCGGGAACGCCCGGCCACCGAGGCGGACGTCCCGGCCCCGGCGGCCGTCGAAACCCCGGTCGCCGCCCACGGCTGAGCCCGGGCCCGGGCGCGAACGATCAGCCGTACGTCCTTACCAGCTCGTCGATCGCCGTGGCCAGGAACGCCCTGGTCAGCTCGGACCGGTACGGGACCTCCACCGGCGGCTCCCCGTACCGTCGGCGTCTGATGTCCTCGACGACCGCTTCCGGTGCGTCCAGCGTGGGCAGCAGGTCGAGGGCCTCGCGCTTGGTGATCAGGCGGCCGTCGCGGAGGGTGGCGGTGGCGCGGGCATAGGTGAGGAGGCCGAGGTCGACCCAGACGTCCCGCCGCCACAGATGGGCCTTGTCGACCGCCGGGCGCCAGTAGTCCCGCTGGTCGCGTACGACGTAGGCGTCCAGCTCGACGTCGGACACCGGCGGCAGCAGTTCCTTGGGCGGTTCGCCGTGCAGGACCAGGCCGAAGGTGTGCAGTTCGCGTCGGGTGACCGGGGTGACCGTCCGTTTGAAGAGGTGCCGGTGTGCCCAGGTGAGGTGGCGTCGCTGGGCGTCGGCGGCGGTGTCCGGCGTCAGATAGGTGCAGTGGAGCCGTCGGGCGAGCGGCTCGCGGTCCAGCCGTCTGTGCAGCAGGGCCAGCCGCCAGGTCGTGGCGAGGGTGGGCGGGTCGTCCAGGACGGCGATGAGGTCCAGGTCGCTGCGGCCCTCCTGGTAGTCGCCCCCGCCGAGGGAGCCATGGGCCCAGACGGCGCGCGGGGCCATCTCCTGGAGGCCGGTGAGGAAGCGGTCGAGTAAGGCGGCGGTCCCCGTGGCTGTGTCATGGCTGAGTGTCATGCGGCCAGTCTGTACGGCGACCCGGGCCCGCACACCTGGCTCACCCCAATCCATACGGCCGCCGGGCCCGTGCGCCCGCTCACTCCAATCCGTACACCCGGCGTGCGTTCCCCGCCGCGATCAGCCCCGCCACCCGCTGGGCGTCCGACAGCGACCAGGCGCCCTCCGCCACCCAGGTCCCCAGCACCCGTGCCAGCGCCTCGCGGAACAGCCGGGCCCCGACGACATGCAGCTCGGGCAGGCCGTGGGCGCCGCTGGAGAAGAGGAGCTTGCCGAAGGGGGCGAGTTCGAGGACCTCGGCGAGTACGGCGGTGGCCCGGGCGCCGGTGCGGACCAGCTCGGCGCCGAGGTCGGCGTAGACATGGGGGAAGACTCCGGCGAGATGGGCCGCGTGGCGGTGGTAGGGGTAGCCGTGCAGCAGGACCAGATCGGTGCCGAGGCCGGCCGTGGCGCGGGCGAAGTCGGTGAGCAGGACGGGGTCGGTGCGGTCGATGCGGAGGCCGGGTTCGCCGAGGCCCGCGTGGAGCTGGAGGGGGCGGCCGGAGGCGACGGCGATCCAGAGGAGATGGCGCAGCAGGACCGGGTCGGTGAGCGTGCCGCCGACCGGGCGGTGGGTGAGCCAGCGGCCGACGGCTCCCCTCACCTCCCCCGGGCCCGGGGGTTCCGGGGCCAGGGCAAGACCGTGGCGTACGCCCGCGACCGAGGCGAAGGCGACGGCGTTCGCGGCGGCGGCGTGCACCGATTCGGCGAGGTTGGCGAGGAAGGACTCGACGGTTCCCGAGGTGTCGGCCACCTGTTCGGCGAGGAGTTCGAGGCGGACGATCTCGTGGGCGGCCGCGTCCGAGGTGGAGGCCATCTCGTCGGGGCCGGTGAGGTCGCCGGGCAGGCCGGTGTCGACGAGGTAGGTGGTGATACCGCTGCCCCGCAGCAGTCTGCGGCCCGCCTCCGGTACACCCAGTTCGCGGCGGCGGGCGAGATAGCGGGCCGGGGGGCAGTGGGGTTCCAGGCCGAGCAGGGGTGGACACCAGCGGCGTACCGCGAAGCCGGTCTGGGTGTCGAAGAAGGTGGTGCCGGGGGCGGGTGGGCCCTCGCTGCGGGCGAGGTGGGCCTCGAAGGTGCCGAGGCCCAGCTCGGTTCGCAGTACGCCGTGGCAGTACTGGTCCACGAGGGACGGCGTTTCGATCATCCGTTCGACTCCCCGCGTGGTGACTCCGTCGGTTCACCGGGTTAACGGGGGACCAGGGTTTCAGGTTCGGGGCGGGGAGTGTTTGGGATCGGAGGAAGAGGGTGCTTCGGTGCGTGGGCGGCTGCAGGTGAGTGGGGGCTGATCGCGCAGTTCCCCGCGCCCCTTAGGTTGGCCGCTCAGCCGTTACTCGGGACCATCAGCCCAACTGGACTCAGCCGTTGCTCGGGCCGCCGAGTTGGATGCCTGCCATCCTTGTCCACTCGTACGGGCCCGTCTTCACCTTGGCCGCCAGCTCACCGTCGAAGTCCTCGTGGACCGTGACTCCGGACTTCCGCACCGCCTGTTCGGCGATCGCGTACGTCGGGGCCACCAGGTCGCCCCAGCTTCCGTCCTCGCCGACCAGAACAATACGGGCGCCCCTCTGGCCGATGTACGCGACCTGTGCCTCGGCGCCGCCATGTGCCTTGGCGAAGGTGCCGATCTGCTTCGCCAGCTTGGCCGCACTGCGCTCGGCCTTCGCGTCCTGCTTGGTGTCTGCCATGACTCGGATGCTACCGACGGGTAGAGCGAGGGGCGATGTCAGGGCCACGTGGTCTTGAACACGCGGCCGGACGCCGGCCGGAGGCCGGACTCACCTCAGGAACGGGTCCACCGCCACCGCCACGAACAGCAGTGACACATAGGTGATCGACCAGTGGAACAGGCGCATTTCCTTGAGCTTGGCGCCGGTCGCTCCGCCCTTCGCGCGGTTCTGCAGGCCGTGGGCCTCCCAGAGCCACCAGCCGCCCGTGACCAGGGCGACCGCCGTGTAGAACCAGCCCGTGTAGCCCAGCGGCGTCAGCATCAGCGACACCGCGACCATCACCCAGCTGTAGACGACGATCTGGCGGGCCACGACCTTGTTGGAGGCGATGACCGGGAGCATGGGGACGCCGACGCGGGCGTAGTCGTCCTTCACCTTCATCGACAGGGGCCAGTAGTGCGGGGGCGTCCAGAAGAAGATGACGAGGAAGAGGATGACCGCGGCCCACGACATCGAGTTCGTGACGGCGGACCAACCGATGAGGACCGGCATACAGCCGGCGATACCGCCCCAGACGATGTTCTGGGACGTACGGCGTTTGAGGATCATCGTGTAGACGACGACGTAGAAGAGGAGCGCCCCGAGCGACAGCCAGGCCGACAGCCAGTTGACGAGGAGGCCGAACCAGAGGGTGGAGACGACGGCGAGGGTGATGCCGAAGACGAGACCCTCACGCGGGGTGACCATGCCGGTGACGAGCGGGCGCTGTGAGGTGCGCTCCATGAGGGCGTCGATGTCGCGGTCGATGTACATGTTGAGCGCGTTGGCGCCGCCCGCGGAGAGGTAGCCGCCGATACAGGTGGCGAGCACCAGCCAGAGGTCGGGGACGCCCTGTTCGGCCAGGAACATCACCGGGACCGTGGTGATCAGCAGCAGCTCGATGATCCGTGGCTTCGTCAGCGCCACGAACGCCTTGACTCGGGCCCCGAACGGCCGCTGACCCCGGCTGCTGCTTGCGCTGCTCGCCCCAAGAACTCCCGGTGGACGGGATTCGACGGCCGTCACGCACACCCCTGACAGAGACTCCCAGCAAGCCCTCCGGTTGTGAACTCCCCGTAACGGCTCGCGCGTACCACGCCACTGTAGACGTTGCCCAGAGCCAGCCTTTCAAGGGGGTCCGGTCGTGTTGGACGGGGCCCTCGGACGAGCCGGACACACTTCGGTTGAGCAGTCGGGTGAGCGGCTGCGTATTCAGATGTCGAACGGCGGAAACCCCTGGTCTCAGCATGCGGAACCGGTGGTCAGGAGGCGAGCCGGAGTCAGTCCCGGCAGTCTGGAATGACTCGAAAAAATGCGCGTTGTCACGGGGGTAGGCTCAACTGCGGCCGGCGCCCTGAGAACGCCGGCACTGAACTTGTGGAGAGGAGCCCTGACCCAGGGTGAGCACCAAGCCGACCACCACAGACCTCGCGTGGACCGAGTTGGACCAGCGGGCCGTAGACACCGCCCGCATTCTGGCCGCCGACGCCGTACAGAAGGTCGGCAACGGCCATCCGGGTACGGCGATGAGCCTCGCTCCCGCCGCGTACACCCTCTTCCAGAAGGTGATGCGCCATGACCCCGCCGACCCTCAGTGGGTGGGCCGTGACCGGTTCGTCCTGTCCGCCGGTCACTCCTCCCTGACCCTCTACATCCAGCTGTACCTGGGGGGCTTCGGCCTGGAGCTTCAGGACCTGGAGTCCTTCCGTACCTGGGGTTCGAAGACGCCGGGTCACCCGGAGTACGGGCACACGGCCGGGGTGGAGACGACGACCGGGCCGCTGGGCCAGGGTGTCGCCAACGCCGTGGGCATGGCGATGGCCGCCCGCTACGAGCGCGGTCTGTTCGACCCGGAGGCCGCCGTCGGCGAGTCCCCGTTCGACCACCACGTCTTCGTGATCGCCGGTGACGGCTGCCTCCAGGAGGGCATCTCCGCCGAGGCGTCCTCGCTGGCCGGTCACCAGAAGCTGGGCAACCTGGTCCTGCTGTGGGACGACAACCACATCTCCATCGAGGGCGACACCGAGACGGCCGTCTCCGAGGACGTCACCCAGCGGTACGAGGCGTACGGCTGGCATGTCCAGCGCGTCGAGCCGCAGGAGAACGGCGACCTCGACCCGGCCGCGCTGTACGCGGCGATCGAGGCCGCGAAGGCGGTCACCGACCGGCCGTCGTTCATCGCGATGCGCTCGATCATCGCTTGGCCCGCCCCGAACGCCCAGAACACCGAGGCCGCGCACGGTTCGGCGCTCGGCGCGGACGAGGTCGCGGCCACCAAGCGGGTGCTGGGCTTCGATGCGGAGAAGAGCTTCGACGTCGCCGCCGAGGTCATCGAGCACACGCGCGCGCTCGGTGAGCGTGGCCGTGAGGCGCGGTCCGCCTGGGAGAAGCAGCTCCAGGAGTGGCGTGACGGCAACGCCGAGCGGGCCGCCGAGTTCGACCGGATCAGCGCGGGCGAGCTGCCCGAGGGCTGGGAGTCGCATCTGCCGGCGTTCGAAGCGGGCCACGGTGTCGCCACCCGTGCCGCGTCCGGCAAGGTCCTCCAGGCGCTGGGTGCCGTGATCCCCGAGCTGTGGGGCGGCTCCGCCGACCTCGCCGGCTCGAACAACACGACGATCGACAAGACGTCGTCCTTCCTCCCGGCGGACAACCCGCTGCCGGAGGCGAACCCCTACGGCCGCACCATCCACTTCGGTATCCGCGAGCACTCCATGGCCGCGGAGATGAACGGCATCACCCTGCACGGCAACACCCGTGTCTACGGCGGTACGTTCCTCGTCTTCTCCGACTACATGCGCAACGCGGTACGCCTGTCCGCGCTGATGCACCTGCCGGTGACGTACGTGTGGACGCACGACTCCATCGGTCTCGGTGAGGACGGTCCGACCCACCAGCCGATCGAGCACCTGGCCTCGCTGCGCGCGATCCCCGGGCTGAACGTGGTCCGCCCGGCCGACGCCAACGAGACGGCGATCGCCTGGCGCGAGATCCTCAAGCGCTGGACCAAGGAGTTCGGCAAGGGCGCCCCGCACGGTCTCGCGCTGACCCGTCAGGGCGTGCCGACGTACGAGCCCAACGAGGATGCGGCGAAGGGCGGTTACGTGCTCTTCGAGGCCGAAGGCGGGGACGCTCAGGTCATCCTGATCGCCACCGGGTCCGAGGTGCACATCGCCGTGGAGGCGCGTGAGCAGCTCCAGGCGCAGGGTGTGCCGACCCGGGTGGTGTCCATGCCGTCCGTGGAGTGGTTCGAGGAGCAGGACCAGGGGTACCGGGAGAGCGTTCTGCCACCGTCCGTCAAGGCGCGGGTCGCGGTGGAGGCCGGTATCGGGCTCACCTGGCACAAGTACGTCGGTGACGCCGGTCGCATCGTTTCGCTGGAGCACTTCGGCGCTTCGGCCGACGGCAAGGTCCTCTTCCGCGAGTACGGCTTCACCGCGGAGAACGTGGCCGCCGTGGCTCGGGAATCTCTCGCGGCTGCCCAGCGCTGACGCGTACGCGTATTTACGACACGTAGGAGTTGTAATTCCATGACAGACGCACTGAAGCGCCTCTCCGAGGAGGGCGTCGCGATCTGGCTGGACGATCTGTCGCGCAAGCGCATCACGTCCGGCAACCTCGCCGAGCTGATCGACCAGCAGCACGTCGTGGGTGTCACCACCAACCCGTCGATCTTCCAGAAGGCGATCAGCAGCGGTGACGGTTACGAGCAGCAGCTCGCGGACCTCGCCGCCCGCAAGGTCACCGTCGACGAGGCGATCCGCATGATCACGACTGCGGACGTCCGTGACGCCGCCGACATCCTGCGCCCGGTGTTCGACGCCACGGGCGGCCAGGACGGCCGGGTCTCCATCGAGGTCGACCCGCGTCTGGCGCACAACACGGCGGCCACGGTCGCCGAGGCGAAGCAGCTGGCCTGGCTGGTGGACCGCCCCAACACCCTGATCAAGATCCCGGCGACGAAGGCGGGCCTGCCCGCGATCACCGAGGTCATCGGCCTCGGCATCAGCGTCAATGTCACGCTGATCTTCTCCCTTGAGCGCTACCGCGCGGTCATGGACGCCTACCTGGCGGGCCTGGAGAAGGCACGCGAGCGCGGCCTGGACCTCTCCAAGATCCACTCGGTGGCGTCCTTCTTCGTGTCCCGCGTGGACACCGAGATCGACAAGCGCCTGGACGGCCTGGGCACCGACGAGGCCAAGGCCGCCCGCGGCAAGGCCGGTGTCGCCAACGCCCGTCTCGCCTACCAGGCGTACGAGGAGGTCTTCTCCACCGAGCGCTGGAGCAGGCTGGACGGCGCCGGCGCCAACAAGCAGCGTCCGCTGTGGGCCTCGACCGGCGTGAAGGACCCGGCGTACAAGTCGACGCTGTACGTCGACGAGCTGGTGGCGCCCAACACGGTGAACACCATGCCGGAGGCCACGCTGGAGGCCACCGCCGAGTCCGGTGAGATCCGCGGTGACGCGGTCTCCGGGACGTACGAGCAGTCGCGGGCCGAGCTGGACGCGGTCGAGAAGCTCGGGATCTCGTACGACGAGGTCGTGCAGCTGCTGGAGGACGAGGGCGTCGAGAAGTTCGAGGCGTCCTGGAACGACCTGCTCAAGTCGACCGAGGCGGAGCTGGAGCGCCTCGCACCCTCGGAGGGCTAAAACCTTGTCGAGCAGCAATCCGCTGCGTGACGCCGCGGACCGACGGCTCCCGCGTATCGCGGGGCCGTCGGGCCTGGTCATCTTCGGCGTCACAGGCGACTTGTCACGTAAGAAGCTGATGCCTGCCGTGTACGACCTCGCCAACCGCGGACTGCTGCCGCCGGGCTTCTCGCTCGTTGGCTTCGCGCGGCGCGAGTGGGCGAACGAGGACTTCGCCCAGGAAGTGCACGACGCGGTCAAGGAACACGCCCGGACCCCCTTCCGCGAGGAGGTCTGGCAGCAGCTCATCCAGGGCATGCGCTTTGTGCAGGGCACGTTCGACGACGACGCGTCGTTCGAGCGGCTGCGCGACACGATCGAGGAACTCGACAAGGCTCAGGGCACCGGCGGCAACTTCGCCTTCTACCTCTCGGTGCCGCCGTCGTCGTTCCCGGTCGTCATCCAGCAGCTGAAGAAGCACGGGCTCGCCGACCAGAGCAGCGGCTCCTGGCGGCGCGCGGTCATCGAGAAGCCGTTCGGGCACGACCTGAAGTCCGCCGAGGACCTCAACAAGGTCGTCCACGAGGTCTTCGCCCCGGACCAGGTCTTCCGGATCGACCACTACCTGGGCAAGGAGACCGTCCAGAACATCCTGGCGCTCCGCTTCGCCAACACCATGTTCGAACCGATCTGGAACCGGTCCTTCGTCGACCACGTACAGATCACGATGGCCGAGGACATCGGCATCGGCGGTCGCGCGGGCTACTACGACGGCATCGGCGCGGCCCGTGACGTCATCCAGAACCACCTCCTGCAGCTGATGGCGCTGACCGCGATGGAGGAGCCCGCCTCCTTCGACGCGGACGCGCTCGCCGCCGAGAAGACCAAGGTGCTCGGCGCCGTGCGACTGCCGAAGGACCTGGGCCGGGACACCGTGTTCGCGCAGTACGCGGCCGGCTGGCAGGGCGGCGAGAAGGTCATCGGCTACCTCGAAGAGGACGGCATCGACCGCAAGTCGAAGACCGACACGTATGCGGCGATCAAGGTGGAGGTCGACAACCGCCGTTGGGCGGGTGTCCCCTTCTATCTGCGGACGGGCAAGCGGCTGGGCCGCCGGGTGACGGAGATCGCGGTCGTCTTCCAGCGGGCGCCGCACTCTCCGTTCGATACGACGGCCACCGAGGAACTCGGGCAGAACGCGATCGTCATCCGCGTCCAGCCGGACGAGGGTGTCACGGTCCGTTTCGGTTCGAAGGTGCCGGGCACGTCGATGGAGATCCGGGACGTGTCGATGGACTTCGCGTACGGCGAGTCCTTCACGGAGTCCAGCCCCGAGGCGTACGAACGTCTCATCCTGGACGTTCTCCTCGGTGACTCGAACCTCTTCCCGCGCACCGAGGAGGTCGAGCTGTCCTGGAAGATCCTCGACCCGATCGAGGAGTACTGGGACAAGCACGGCAGGCCCGCGCAGTACCAGGCGGGCACCTGGGGCCCCGTCGAGGCGGACGAGATGCTCAAGCGAGACGGACGGAGCTGGCGCCGGCCATGAAGATAGACCTCACGGACACCACGGCCAGCAAGATCAACAAGGCGCTCGTCAGGGGCCGCCGCGAGATCGGCACCCCTGCCGTCGGCATGGTGCTGACGCTGGTCATCGTGACGGACGAGGAGAACGCGTACGACGCGCTCAAGTCCGCGAACGACGCCTCCCGCGAGCACCCCTCGCGCACGATCGTGGTCATCAAGCGGGTCTCCCGCTCGCACCGCGACCGTACGAAGTCCCGGCTCGACGCCGAGGTACGTGTGGGCGCGGAGGCGGGCACCGGCGAGACGGTGATCCTCCGGCTGTACGGCGAGGTCGCCGACCACGCCCAGTCGGTGGTCCTTCCGCTGCTGCTGCCGGACGCGCCGGTGGTGGTGTGGTGGCCGGTCAACGCGCCTCTCGACCCGGCCCGCGATCCGCTGGGCGCGCTCGCCCAGCGCCGGGTGACCGACAGCTACGCGGCCGAGAAGCCGATCGACGAGCTGAAGGCCCGCGCCGACAACTACGAGCCCGGCGACACCGATCTCGCCTGGACCCGGATCACGCCCTGGCGTTCCATGCTGGCCGCCGCGCTCGATCAGGTGGAGTGCGAGGTCATCTCGGCGGAGGTGAGCGGCGAGGAGCACAATCCGAGCGTGGAACTGCTCGCCATGTGGCTGGCGGACCGCCTCCATGTGCATGTACGGCGTGGGGTGTCGGCCGGGCCCGGTCTGAACGAGGTCCGGATGCTGACCAGCACCGGTCCGATCCGGCTGTACCGGCCCGCCGGGGGCCTGGCGCTGCTGACGCTGGAGGACCAGCCGGACCGGGCGGTGGCGTTGAAGCGCCGCGAGACGTCCGAGCTGATGGCGGAGGAGCTGCGGCGACTCGATCCCGATGACACGTACGCGTCCGCGTTGCGGTTCGGGGTGGATCGGTTGGGGGGTGCCTCGTCCGGTACGGGTGGGGGTGCGCTCACTGGTGGTAGTGCGTTGACGGCGGCTACGGGTTCGGTTTCGGCGTCGACTACGGGTTCGATTTCGGAGTCGGCTTCGGGTTCGGTTTCGGCTGGTACGGGTGCTGGTGTCGACTCCGCTTCGGTGCGGGGAACTTCGCTGGCGTTGCCCCCGGCCCTGCCGGCTTCCGGTGACGGTGATGGCGAGCGGCCCACTCCGGCGCAGATGCCGGCGGTGAAGAAGGCGGCGGGGCAGTGAGTACGCCGCAGTTGGTCGTGCACCACGACAAGGAGCTGATGGCGCAGGCCGCGGCGGCCCGGCTGATCACCAAGGTCGTGGACGCGCAGGCCTCGCGCGGTTACGCCTCGGTGGTGCTCACCGGCGGGCGCAACGGCAACGGTCTGCTGGCCGCGTTGGCCGCCGCGCCCGCTCGGGACGCCATCGACTGGGGTCGGCTGGATCTGTGGTGGGGCGACGAGCGCTTCCTCCCCGAGGGCGACCCCGACCGCAATGTCACCCAGGCCAGGGAGGCGTTGCTGGACTCGGTGCCGGTGGACCCCAAGCGGGTGCACGCGATGCCGGCGTCGGACGGGCCGTGGGGTGCCGATGTGGATGCGGCGGCCGCGGCGTACGCGGAGGAGTTGGCGCGGGCGGCGGGGCCGGAGAACCATGGCTCGGTGCCGACGTTCGACGTTCTGATGCTCGGGGTCGGGCCTGACACGCATGTGGCGTCTCTCTTCCCGGAGTTGCCTGCGGTGCGGGAGTCGGAGCGGACGGTGGTGGGCGTGCATGGGGCGCCGAAGCCGCCGCCTACTCGGGTGAGTCTGACGTTGCCGGCGATTCGGGGGGCGCGGGAGGTGTGGCTGCTTGCCGCCGGGGAGGACAAGGCGGGGGCGGTGGCGATCGCGTTGTCCGGGGCCGGGGAGATTCAGGCGCCGGCCGCGGGGGTGCGGGGGCGGGCGCGGACGTTGTGGCTGCTGGATGCGGCGGCGGCGTCACAGCTGCCGCGCTCGCTGTATCCTCCGGCTTCGCCCTGAATCCACCGGCTTCGCCCTGAGGGGTTTCCTCGCCCCCGCCGCCCCTACCCATTCCCATCCCCAGGGGCTGCGCCCCTTCGACCCCCGTCGAGGGGATGGGGGGTTGGGTTGTCGGCTGCGGGTGGGTGGGGGCTGGTCGCGCAGTTCCCCGCGCCCCTGAAAAGCAGGGGCTGCACCCCGTGCTTTTCGGCCCGCAGGGCCGGATCTTTTAGGGGCGCGGTGAACGGCG
>NZ_JBSFVY010000056.1:0-45284 GCF_053592555.1 Streptomyces sp. NPDC002643 | reverse complement strand
CATGCGGCCCTTGGCCGGTGGCGACTTCACCGGCAGCCCGGCCGCCGAAGACCCCGCCCGGCCTTCGGTTGGCGGTGGTCCCATGCGGCCCTTGGTCGGTGGCGGCTCCTCCGGCAGCCCGGCCGCCGAAGACCTCACCCGGCCCTCGGCCGGCGGCGGCCTCGCCGGGGCCCGGGTCGACGGCGGTCACGACCGACCCCCAAGCGACGGTGACGCCCGGCCACCCGCCCGCCACGACAGGGGCGACCGCGCCCCCTCCGCCCACCACCGGAACGAGGAGGCGCGGCCATGAAGGACACCCTGCTCATGGCCCTCATCGCCTTCCTGGGGGCCGCTGCCGCCGGGCTGCTCGGCGCGGGTGCGCTGCGGCTGCTGCGGCGCCGCTCCCTCATCGCGTCGCTCACGGTGGTCGCCGCCGTCGCGGTGGGTGCGATGCTCGCCGGGACCCTGGCTGTGGCGTGGGCGATGTTCCTCTCCCCGCACGACCTGTCGGTCGTCACCACGGTCGTGGCGATGGCCGCGGTGGTCTCGCTGGCCACCGCGCTGCTGCTCGGCCGCTGGGTCGTCGCCCGCAGCCGCGCCCTCCAACTCGCCGCCCGCTCCTTCGGCGACGGCGGCTCCTTCGCCGCCCCGGACGGCCCGGCCACCGCCGAACTCGCCTCCCTCAGCGCCGAGTTGGCGGCCACCAGCGCGAAACTCACCGAGTCCCGGCAGCGGGAGCGCGCCCTGGAGTCCTCCCGGCGCGAACTCGTCGCCTGGATCTCCCACGACCTGCGCACCCCGCTCGCCGGTCTGCGCGCGATGGCCGAGGCCCTGGAGGACGGCGTCGCCGCCGACCCCGCCCGCTATCTCACACAGATCCGCACCGAGGTCGAGCGCCTCAACGGCATGGTCGGCGACCTCTTCGAACTCTCCCGCATCCACGCCGGCGCCCTGGCCCTCACCCCGTCCCGGATGTCCGTCTACGACCTGATCGGCGACGCCCTCGCCGGGGTGTACCCCCTGGCCCACGAACACGGGGTGCGGCTCGTCGGCGACCGTGTCGAGCCGCTGCCGGTAGAGGTGGACGGCAAGGAGATGAGCCGGGTCCTCGGCAACCTCCTGGTCAACGCGATCCGCCGCACCCCCGCCGACGGCACCGTCATGGTGGCCGCCGAACGCTCCCCCGACGGCGTGGTGCTCTCCGTGACGGACGGCTGCGGAGGCATCCCCGAGGAGGACCTGCCCCGCGTCTTCGACACCGGCTGGCGCGGCACCCACGCCCGTACGCCCCCGGCGGGCGCCGGCCTCGGCCTCGCCATCGTCCGCGGCATCGTCGAGGCCCATCAGGGCCGCACCACGGTCCACAACATCCCCGGCGGCTGCCGCTTCGAGGTGGTACTGCCCGCGGCCGCTTCCTGAAAGCGGGCAGCACCACCGGTGCTGGGCGGGGTCACGCGCCCCGCATCCCGCAGCGCGCGAACTCCCGCATCCCGTCGGCGAAGCCGACCTCCGGCTTCCACCCCAGCTCCGAACGCAGCCGGGACGAGTCCGCCGTGATGTGCCGTACGTCGCCCAGCCGGTACTCCCCGGTCACCACGGGCTCCGGCCCGCCGTACGCGTCGGCCAGCGCCGCCGCCATCTCCCCGACCGTGTGCGGCTCACCGCTGCCGGTGTTGAACGCCGTGAGCGCCCCGTCCCGGACCTCGGCCTCCAACGCGACCACATTGGCGGCGGCCACATCCCGTACATGCACGAAGTCCCGCCGCTGCCGCCCGTCCTCGAACACCCGGGGCGCCTCGCCGCGCGCCAGCGCCGACCGGAAGAAGGAGGCCACCCCGGCGTACGGGGTGTCGCGGGGCATCCGGGGCCCGTACACGTTGTGGTAGCGCAGCGACACCGCCGTACCGCCCGTCGTACGCGCCCACGCCGCCGCGAGATGCTCCTGGGCGAGCTTGGTCGTGGCGTACACATTGCGCGGATCGACCGGCGCCTCCTCACTCACGAGCCCGGGTGACAACTCGGCCCCGCACACCGGGCACAGTGGCTCGAAGCGGCCTGCCGCGAGATCGTCGGCCTCACGCGGCCCCGGCCGCACCACCCCGTGCCGCCCGCACTCGTACCGCCCCTCCCCGTACACCACCATCGACCCCGCCAGCACCAGCCGCCGCACCCCCGCGTCGGCCATCGCGGCCAACAGCACCGCCGTACCCAGGTCGTTGCGGGAGACGTACTCCGGCGCGTCGGCGAATCCCGTGCCCAGACCGACCATCGCCGCCTGATGACACACGGCGTCCACCCCGACGAGCGCCCGGCCGACCGCCCCCCGGTCCCGCACATCCGCGCCCGTGTCCACCGACACGTCGAACACGACGGGCTCGTGCCCGCCCTCCACCAGCACATCCACCACATGGGACCCGATGAACCCGGCACCGCCGGTGACCAGTACACGCATACGGCCACGCTAGGTCCGCCCACCCGCGGCACCCCGCGTCCACGCCCGTCACGTCACGCTTCCGTAAGGGCCGCACAGGGATCGGCCGGTGGCCGGCCCTCGGACTCGATTGGGTAAAGGGGCGGGTTGAGGGCCCCGCGATCGGGACAACCTTTGCATAGTCTCAGAGTGAGGAGGGGCGCCTGAGCAGGGCGGCTCTCCGGTGCCGGGCCCGCCGCTGGAGTACGCCATGACCGAGAAGAACCCGCCGTCCGGCGGCAGACTGCTGTCCGCGATGCCGGTCGCGGTGATGGCCGTGGTGACGGGGGTGGACGTCGTGGCCGGACCCGGTGTGGGGCTGCTGCCGCTGGTGTCGCTCGGCCCGGCCTTCTCCGGGCTCGTCGGGGGCTGGCGGCGTACCGCGGTGATCGGCGTGGTGGCGCTGGTGCTGTGCGTGGCACTCGGTCTGTACAACGGGCAGTTCGAACAGCGCCGGGGCTTCGCCGCCCTGGGATCGGTGGCAGGTGTCACCGGTGTGGCCATCGCCGCCGCGGTGATGCGTTCGCGCCGGGAGGCGGAGCTGGCCGGTGTCCGCTCGATCGCCGAGGTCGCCCAGCGGGTGCTGCTGCGGCCGGTGCCCCTGACGGCGGGCCCGTTGCAGATGGCGGTCTCGTACACCTCCGCCGTCGCCGAGGCGAGGATCGGCGGTGATCTGTACGAGGTGGTCGCCTCGCCGCACGGTGTCCGGGTGATCGTCGGCGATGTGCAGGGCAAGGGGCTGGCCGCGGTCGAGACGGCCGCCGTGGTGCTCGGCGCCTTCCGGGAGGCCGCCCATGACGAGCCCGATCTGGTGGGGCTCGGCGAGCGGCTGGAGCGCAGCCTGGCGCGCGAGTTGGAGGGGGAGACGTTCGTCACCGCGGTCCTCGCCGAGATCGGCACCGACCACGAGGCCGTCTTCCTCAACTACGGCCACCCGGCCCCGATGCGGGTACGCCGCGACGGCACCGTCGACTTCCCGCAACCACCCACCTACGCCTTACCCCTGGGGCTCGGCGCCCACGGAGGCGACGGGCCGAAGCCGTACCCGGTGGCGTTCGGGCCCGGTGAGCAACTGCTGCTGTACACCGACGGCGTGACCGAGGCCCGGGACGAACACGGCTCCTTCTATCCGCTCGCCGACGGGGCCCACCTGCTGGCGTGTTCCGACCCGCACAGCGCGTTGGACGCGTTGCGGGAGGACGTGGTGCGCCACGCGGGCGGGCCGACCCATGATGACGCCGCCATGCTCCTGCTGCGCTACCACGGTCATGGAAAGGGAAAATCTCACCGGGGCGATTGAGTGCGCACGCGCCATGCCGCGTAGAAAGGGAGGCATGGCGGAGCGCGAAACCCCTGTGAGGGGCATGGACGATGTCGATGCGGTCACGCGAGCGGTGCTGACCGCGTCACGGCTATTGGTGGCGGTCTCCGCGCGTTCGTTGGCCGAGGTCGAGGAGCGGGTGACGCTGCCGCAGTTCCGCATGCTGGTGGCGCTGTCCACCCGGGGCGCCACCAAGCTCGTCGTCCTCGCGGACCTGCTCAGGGTGGCGCCGTCCACCGCCATGCGCATGGTCGACCGGCTGATCGCCGCCGGCCTCGCCGACCGTCAGGTCAACCCTGACAATCGCCGCGAGACCATGCTCATGCTCACCGAGGAGGGGCGCCGCACCGTCGCGGACGTCATGGCCCGGCGCCGTACCGAGATCGCACAGATCGTCGAACGCCTCGACCCCGGGCAGCGCGCGGCACTCGTCGACGCGCTCACGGCGTTCAACGAGGCGGGCGGGGAGCCCCCGGCCCCGGCGGTGGACGACCCGGAGCCGTATCCGCTGGGCTGGGTCGTGGACACGGCGGTGGGGCGCGGCGTCTGAGGGCCCCTCACCCCTCCGGTGACGGCGACGGCGACGACGGCGTGGCCGTCGGGGCACTGGTCCGCACATCCAGATCCGGACGAGGACTCAGGACGACCATCGGGGCACCCGGCTGCGGCACGGGCGGCGTGACCTGGTCGCTGGGCAGCTTCGGCGGGTTGGTCTGCTGGTAGTTGACGTTCTCGTGGTTGACCAGACCGGTCTTCTCCAGCACGGTGATGTGGTCCAGCACGGTGTCGTTGGCGAGGTCGGCCAACTGGCGCACGAGGGTGTTCCTCGTACTGGCGCGGATCTTGGCGATCGTCGGGAAGATCTGGCCGTGCGTGACCCGCATGATGGTCACGGCGGTGGAGTCGAACTCCTTGTCGCTGGCCACCTTCACCGTCTCCACGAACTGCTGCTGTTGCGGGCTCGCCTGGTTGTTGAGGGTGATGCCCAGCTCCGGAGCGATCTTGCGGCACATCTCGTCGAGCCCGGCATGCCCCACCACCAGGTGCTCGCCGGCCTCCTTCATCTCCGGAGTCGTACCGCGCTCCATGGCCATCTCGCCGAGCGGGTACTCCCACAGCCCCGCCGACCGCACCTTGATCACGAAGTCCCGGTCCGCCTCCGTCAGCGGCCCGTAGGCCGTGTTGGCGATGATCCGCTCCGATCCCGTGGCCGTCTTCTCGATGCCCAGCATGGCGGGGTAGGCGAGCGCGGCGACGGTCAGCACCAGACCGCCGCTCACAAAAATCGTTCCGATGTTCCATGTACGCATGACATCTCCTGGCAGCGGGTGGCCGCACCCGGCGGCTCCGATACGGCACACCGGAGCCGCCGGTGCGACTGGGTCGCCAGGGGGTACGGATGAGACGCCCGAATGAATCATTGCGCTGGGTAAATTTTGCAGTGTGCTCAGAACGGTTGGTGTGGCCATGCGCTTCGCTCCCCTCTGACCTGCGGGAACGCGGGGTGGTGCGAGCCGGGGGAGGTGAAACGCGGCCCGGCCCCCGGCGCGGTCTCGATGGTTGAGATTTCAGCTACCCCCGTCAGGTGAAGTAAGCCTTGCCTTATATGCTGTCTTGGCCCCTTCACCCCATCCGGTGCTCCCGGGGGTCTACCGTTTTCTCCCGCACGACAGGACCCCCATGCGTACGACCTCCCGCGGCCTCTTCGCGGTGCTCGCCCTCACCCCGCTGCTGGCCGGCTGTTTCGTCTCCGGTGAGGACGGCTCGGGCACGGACGGCGACGGCGGATCGGCGGGGCGGCTGAGGGTCGCTCTCGCGGTGCCGCCGGTGCAGGCGCTGTCGCCGTACAGCAACGACGCCACCGTGCTGAGCAAGCTGTCCGTGGCCGAGGGCCTGACGGCGCTGGACGAGGACGGCGCCGCCGCGCCCGCGCTGGCGAAGTCCTGGAAGCGGACGAACGACACCACCTGGACCTTCGAACTGCGTAAGGCCACCTTCCAGGACGGCACGGACGTCACCGCCGAGTCCGTCGTGAACGCGCTCGACCACGCGGGCGCCGCCGAGACCAAGCCCCGCGTCCTCAGCGATGTGACCCTCACCGCGAAGGCCGAGGACGCCGACACCGTCACCATCACCACCAAGACCGCCGACCCGGTCCTCCCCCTGCGGCTCGCCAGCCCGGCGCTGGGCATCCTCTCCGCCAAGGCGTACGGCGAGGACGGCACCGTCAGCCCGGTCGGCACCGGCACCGGCCCCTTCGAGATCACGAAGCTCACCGGCAAGTCCAAGGCCACCCTCGACCGTTACGACGGCTACTGGGGCGGCGAGGCCGCGGCGCCCGGCATCGACGTGACCTGGATCGCCGACGGCACCGCCCGCGCCAACGCCCTGCGCTCCGGCGACGTCGACATCGCCGAGTGGATACCCACCGCCCAGGCGAAGCTGCTGGACGCCGACACCCGTCACGAGGTGCCGTCCGTACGGACCGACAGCCTCGTGCTCAACACCGGCAGCGGCCTGTTCACCGACCCGGCGCTGCGCGCGGCGGCCCGCGAGGCCGTGGACGGCTCCGCCCTCGTCGACTCGGTGTTCGGCGGGTACGCCGACCCCGCGCAGGGCCTGTTCGGGCCCGCCGTGTCCTGGGCCGCCGACAACCGCGTCGACGTCACCCGCCGCGCCGACGCCGCGACCACCGCCGAGGTCGAGGACGGGACGAAGGGCAAGACCCTGCGTCTGGCCACCTACACCAACCGCGCCGAGCTGCCCGAGGCCGCCACCGTCCTGCAACAGCAGCTGGAGAAGGCCGGGTTCACCGTGAAGCAGGACGTACGCGAGTACACACAGATGGAGGCCGACCTCCTCGCCGGCAAGTACGACGCGCTCGTCTTCTCCCGGGTCACGCTCCTCGACACCGGCGACGCGGTCGCGTACCTGGCGAGCGACTACACGAGCGACGGCGTCTACAACATCGCCGCCCTGAAGGACTCCGAGGTGGACAAGGCCATCAAGTCCGCCGCCGAGGAGGGCGACACGACGAAGCGCCGGCAGAAGATCATGGCGGCCGAGGCGGAGATCCTGCGCACCGACGCCGTCGTCCCGCTGGTCCACGAGAAGGTCGTCCAGGGCATCGCCACGGAGGTCGAGGGCGTGCTCCTCGACCCGCGCGAGCGCTCCCTGATCGACCTCGACACCCGCCTGAAGTAGCCGCTGATGAGCGCCACATCGGCCGGGGCGGACACCCGACCCTCCCGGTGGCGCGCGGGCCTCGGCCGCCTCACGGCCGGGGCCGCGCTGCTGACGGCCGTGGCCCTGCTGCCCTGGCTGTCCGGGAACGACCCCGCGCTGACCGTCCTGCGCGCCCGCTCCGCCGACCAGGACCCGACGCCCGCGCAACTGGCCGCCGTACGGGAGCAACTCGGCCTGGACGAGGGTCCGTTCACCCATCTCGCGCAGTGGCTGGGCGGACTGCCGCAGGGTGACGCGGGCACCTCCTGGGTGTCGGGCGAGGCGGTCCTGCCCGAGGTGACGGCCGCCTTCGCGGTCTCCTTCACCTTGATGCTCGGCGCACTCGTGGTCACGGTCGCGGTCGCCGCGCTGGTCAGCGCCCGCACCCTGTACCTCGGCTCCCGGCGGCGCCTGCACCGGGGGAGAGGCGCCGCCGGTACGGCCGTCCTCGCCGCGCTGCCCAAGTTCCTGCTCGCCTCACTGCTCGCCACCGTGCTCGGGGTGTGGCTCGGCTGGTTCCCGTCCAGCGGGTGGGAGGGGCCGCCGTCCATGGTGCTGCCCTCGCTCGCCCTCGGCGTCCCCTCCGGCGCGATGATCGGAGGCCTGCTCGACCAGTCGCTGCCCGCCGCCTTCAACGAACCCTGGGCCCGGACCTGGTACGCCTACGGCTTCGCACCCGGCCATGTCGCCCGCCACGCGCTGCGCCGCACCCTGGCCGGCGTTCTCCCCCAACTCCTGCCCACGGTCGTGGCGTTGGTCGGCGGTGCCGTCGCCGTCGAGAAGATCTTCAACATCCCCGGGCTCGGACGTCTCGCGCTGGACGCCGCCATCGCCCAGGACCTCCCGCCCCTGCAGACCGCGACCCTGGCCCTGGTCCTGCTCGGCATGGCGGCCGGTCTCCTCATCCAGGCCCTGCGCCGAACCCTCCTCGGCCCCGCCCTGCGCGACGGCGCCCTGCCCGCCCCGCACACCCCGGCCCTGCCACGAAGCCGCTCCACCCACTGGATCGCCGCGGCCTGCGCCGTCGCCCTGCTCACCCTCGTCGTCGCCGGACTGCTGCGCGACCCCCTGTACGTGGACACGACCGCCCGGCTGCTCCCGCCCTCGACCGCGCACCCGCTGGGCACCGACTCGCTCGGCCGTGATCTGCTGGCCCGGCTGGGCCACGGAGCGCTGCGTACGGTGGGCGTGGCCCTCGCCGTCACGGTGGCGTGCACCGTCATCGGACTACTGCTCGGTACGGCGGCACAGCTGGGCGCGGGCCTGACGGAAGTGATGTCGACGGTGCCGGCGGTCCTCGCCGGACTGCTGACGACCGCCGTGACCGGCCCGTCGGTCGGGGGCGCCGCACTCGCGGTCTGCCTGGTCGGCTGGACCCCCTACGCCGCCCAGGCGGCCGCCCTGATCGAACAGGAACGGGCCAGCGGCCACCTGCTCGCCTCCCTCTCCTTCGGCGCCGGTCCCCGCTATCTGCTCCGCCACCACCTGCTGCCCGCCGTCCTGCCCGCCGTCCTGCGCAACGCCCTGCTGCGCCTGCCCACCACGGTCCTCGTGCTGGCCTCCCTCGGCTTCCTCGGCCTGGGCGAACAGCCGCCCACCGCCGAATGGGGCCGCCTGTTGTCGGAGAACCAGCCGTACGTCGAACTGGCCCCCTGGACCGTACTCGGCCCCGCCGGCGCCCTCGTCCTGCTCTCCGTCCTCGCCGTCTCCGGCACGACCGCGGGCCGAGGAGACCGCACGAGACGCCGCTGAACGGCGACCGCGCCTCGCCCTCAGCTGCGCCGCCCGCCCTCAGCCGTGCCGCCCGCAGTGACTTCCCGTTTGCGAACTCCTACTTGTTCCAGATTCTGCGGTACGCCTGGCGGTAGCCCTCGGAGTCCCAGGACAGTGCGCCTCCGCTGTTGGCCGCGGTGGTGATGTGGACGGGGGCGACGTACCCGCTGGCGGTCTCGCCCGCGAAGGCGCGGTTGAACTCGTCGATGATCTGCCATCCCTGTTCGGACAAGGGCTCGGGCACGGTGGCGGACTGGTACTTCTTGCCGTTGATGCGCTGGAAGGCCGACGGATCGCCGTCGCCCGCACCGATGTTGAACGGTGCGCCGTCGCCCTTCCCGCCGGCGGCGCGCAGCGCGGGGGCGGCGTGGTCGAAGTACAGGTCGTTGATGGCGGCGGAGTAGGTCCAGCGGTCGCCGAGGCGGGAGTGGAGGGCGGAAACCTTGTCGAGCGTACGGCTGTTGGCTTCGGGGATGGGGATGTCCTCGTAGCTCAGCAGATCGACGTCGGGGCAGGTGGCGAGTTCCTTCTTGATCAGATCCGACTTCCGCTTCGCGAACGGTATCGAGGCGTCGGTGAACAGCACCACGCCCGCACGGCCGGCCGAGCGGGCGATGATCCAGTCGGCGCTGATCTTCGCGACGTCCTCGACCCTGGTGGTGATGTTGCTGAAGAGCTTCGGGTCCTCGCTGGGGCCGGGGGCGGCGGTGGCGTGCCAGCCGATCAGCCAGATGCCCGCGGCGCCGGCCTGTTCGACCTGCTTGGCAACGGACTTGGGGTCGAAGCCGCCGACGACGATGCCGGAGGGCTTGAGGGCGAGGGCCTCGGCGAAGGCGGACCGGATACCGGCGGATGTGCCCTGCCCGTCGAACGTGCGGACGTCCCAGCCGATGACCTCGGCCGCCTCCTGAACACCCTTGGCCACGCCGGAAACACCGGGGTTGGTCATCGTCTGGGCGACATAGGCGATGGTCCTGTCGGCAACGGCTTTGGGCCCGGTGGTGGGGCCGCTCCAGGGGGCGTTGACGTCCTCGGCCTTCTTGACGGCCTGCCGCGCCTCGGCGAGGACGGCGGGGCAACCGGGTTCCTGGGAGGCGGTGGTGGCCGCCGAGGTCGTCGAACCGCTCTCGCAGCCGACGACGGTCGAGGCCACGGCCAGGAACGTGACGGCTGCCGCAGTCGCTTTGCGGATGGGGTGCACGGGGTCTCCTCACGGAGCACGAGGGGGTATTACGGGATCGCGTGGGGGGAGGAGACCGAACCGGCCAACGGCCGGAACCGCAACGGTCACGACGACGCCTCCGGCTGCGGCCCGGAGTTGTCGCGGTGGGAATGTAGCAGGGCTCCCACCAGGTGTTCCACGGGCGGTGCGGCACTCGGTAGGCGCGTATGAACAATTCGTAATCACGTATTGATTACGTACAGGCTCAAAGCGATCACACAGGCGGTAGTCTCCGACCGACGAGATCCGGACACGTGACGTGAATCAGTAGCCCACGTTCCGGTTCCGATCGCTCACCGAAGGAGATCAGCGTGTCCGCGAACCCAGTGGAGCCGCCACCCGGACACCTGGACCGGACTCCTCCATTCCGTCGCAGGGCGGGAAACGTTCTCGCCCGGTGGCCGTTCCGGCGGAAACTCAACATCCTCGTCGTCGCGCCCATCGCGGTCGTCGGTGTACTCCTCGGCATCGGTGTCACCGGCCAGATGCAACAGGCCCGCGACGCCGCCCGGGTCGCCGAACTCGTCCGGGACAGCGAAGAGGTCGCCACGCTCATCAACGACGTACAGGCCGAACACCGGCTGGCCCTGCTGCTGTCCGTGCAGTACGACGCCGCCCGCCCCGGAGCCGCCCGGCCGTCGACCACCGCCTACCGCGAGGCACAGCAGGCCACCGACGCGCAGGTCGCCGCCGTGCGCTCCGCGTTCGGGGCCGGTCTGCCGGCCGAGGAGAAACAGGCACTCGACTACATCACCGGCCTCGACGTCCTGCGCGAGAAGCTCGGCCGGGACTACGTGCCCGCCGCCAACATCGACCCCGCGTACGCCGCCGCGGTCGGCTATCTCATCGACGGCATCGGACTCGACGGCTTCTCCACGACCTCCGAGTCCTCGGTCACCAATCTGCTGGACGCCGTACTACGCGCCGACGCCGCCCACGCGGCCTTCGAGAGCGCGGTGTTCTCCGCGCAGACCCGGGACGCCAACGCCCTCACCGAGTACACGCGCGCGGCCGGCGCCCACGAGCTGTACACGTACCAGGCGGACCGCTTCGGCCGGATCGCCACGCCGGAGCAGGTCCTGCGCATGGGCGGCATCGAGCGCGCCGCCGAACAGAACGACATCACCTCCCAGTTCGCGGAGCTCCAGATCGATCCGGGCTCCCTGCAGTCGCAGACCACACGGGAGCTGCGCAAGAAGATCACCGCCGGTCAGCGGCAGGCCGACACCCGTCTCGGCATCACCCGGACACTGATCGGACAGACCGCCGCCCAGGCCGACTCCGTCTCCGCGAACGCCCTGAGCAGGGCATGGACCATGCTCGGCGCGGCCCTGCTCGGCTTCGCCGCCTGGCTGGCCTTCTGCGTCCTGGTCCGGCGCTCGGTCATCCGCCCCCTCACGGCCCTGACCGGCTCCGCCCAGCAGGTGGTCGAGGCCGCCGACGACGAACTCGCCCATGTCGCGGACGACGAACTCGCCGACAGCACCCCGTTCAGACCGCGGCCCATCCCCGTCCCCGTCCGCGACGAGATCGGCCAGCTCGCCGAGGCGTTCAACCGTGTGCAGGTCACCTCCGCCGCGCTGCTGGAGCGGCAGGTGCTCAGCCGACGCAACGTGGCCGAGATGTTCGGCAACGTCGGACGCCGGGTCAGCAATCTGACCACCCGCCAACTGCTGCTGATCGACGCCGTGGAACGCGAGGAGACCGACCCCGACCTCCTCGACCGGCTCTACCGCATCGACCACATCGCCGTACGCCTCCAGCGCAACGCCGACAGCCTGATGCTGCTCGCCGGAATCCGCGAGACCGACGTCGAGGCCCGGCCGACCACCCTGGCCGACGTCATACGCTCGGGCCTCGGCCGCATCGAGGGATACCAGCGGGTGTCCCTGCGCTCCGAGACGGACATCACCGTCGGACCCGACATCACCGGCGACCTGACGCTGATGCTCGCCGAACTGCTGGAGAACGCGGTCGCGTTCTCCCCGTCCGACACCCCCGTCGAGGTGGTCGTCCGGCCCGGCACCGATGTCACCAAGGACGGCGGGGCACTGGTCGAGGTCATCGACCACGGCCTCGGCATGAGCGCCGAACGCCTCGCCGAGGAGAACGCCCGGCTCGTCCGCCGGGAACGCCTCGACCTCGTACCGACCAAGGTGCTCGGCCTCTTCGTGGTCGGCAGCCTCGCCCGCCGCCTGGGACTGCGCGTCACCCTGAGCCGTACCCCCGGCGGTGGTGTCACCAGCACCGTCTGGATACCCTCCGCGCTCCTGCTGGCCATCAGCCCCATGGACGCCGGGGCGCCCACCGGGGGCCCGACCGGGACGGTGGAGGCGTTCACGACGAAGCCCGAGCGCAAGGCGGCGACACCCGCACCGGTCGCCGCTGCCGCCCCCGCACCGGCGGCCGTCACCACCGCTCCCGCACCGGCCACCGGCACCGCTCCCGAGCGGCGGCCGATCGCCCTCTCACCCCAGGGCGACCTGCCCCGACGCATCCCGTCCCGCCCCGGCACGGGGAAGACGGCCGGCCCCGGTGGACCCGCCACGACGGCGACAACCCGACCACTGCGACGGCGGGTTCGGGGCGCGACCCTCGCCGTCACCACCCCGGCGGCCGACCGGAGCGTCACCGAGATACGACGGCCCGCCGACGCCGACGCCGTCCGCGCGGAACTCGACGAATTCGAGGCCGCCGTACGCCGGGCCGAGCGGGACAGCGCCGCGCCCCCGGACCTCACCGGCACCGCCGCGCCCCCCGACCCCACCGTGCCCCCGGACGCGAACAGCACCACCGCGCTTCCGGACACCACCAGCACCACCGCGACACCAGAGAACCCCAGAAGGCCAGAAGGAGACGGGCAGTGACCACGTCGACAGGTGACAGCACCCCCGAGCAGACGAAGCCCACCGACCTGCGAACCGCGGCGGCCGACTTCACCTGGCTGCTCGACCGTTTCGCCACGGACACCGCCGGCGTCGTCGACGCCATCGCGGTCTCGTCCGACGGACTGCTGATAGCCGTCTCCCAACTGCGCGACAGATCCGACTCCGAGCGGCTCGCCGCGATCGTGTCCGGCATCACCAGCCTCGCCGCCGGCGTCTCCGGCAACTACAGCCTCGGCGGCCTCAACAAGGTCATCATCGACCTGGAGGGCGGCCATGTACTGGTGTCGGCCATCGGCAACGGCGCCGTGCTCGGTGTCGTCGCCTCCAAGGAGGCCAAACTGGGCAACATCGCCTACGAGATGACCCTCTTCGCCAACCGCGCGGGCACCGCGCTCACGCCCCAACTGGTGATGGAGCTGAAGAACAGCGTCGGCTCCGCACCGGTCCGCTGAACCGTCCCGCGAGGCAGGAGATCGCCATGGCCGTCGGCGGGCGAGAACCGCATGAGGCAGCACAGGACACGTGGGACGGCTCACCGGAGCCGGAGACCTGGGACGGTTCGCCGGAGCCGGTCGGCCGCGCCCCCGCCGTCCGGCCGTTCCTGCTGACCGCCGGCCGGGTGTCGGGGGGAGGAACAGCGGCGTCCATCCCGATCGAGACCCAGATCGTGGCGACCTCGGCCGGGCTCTCCGTCCTCGGAGCCCTCTCCTTCGAACACCACGACATCGTCGCCGCCTGCCGACGGCCGCAGTCGGTGGCGGAACTGGCCGCCCGTCTGCGACTGCACCTCAACGTGGTCCGAGTGCTCACCGAAGACCTGTGTGCCGCGGGCCACCTGGCGGTCTACGTTCCGAACGCCGGTGTCGCCCAGGACATCTCCGTACTGCGAAGGGTTATCAATGGTCTCCGTGCCGTCCCCGACTCACCGGGCACACTCCGCGACAGCGGTTGAGCAACCCCCGCTGCCGGTCAAGCTGGTCATCGCCGGCGGCTTCGGGGTCGGCAAGACCACCACCGTCGGCTCGATCTCCGAGATACGACCGCTCACCACGGAGGCCGCGATCACCGAGGTCGCCGCGGGGGTGGACGATCTCACGCACACCCCCGGCAAGACGACCACCACCGTCGCCATGGACTTCGGCTGCATCACCCTCGACCCGACCCTGAAGCTGTATCTGTTCGGCACACCGGGCCAGGACCGCTTCGGCTTCATGTGGGACGACATCGTCGAAGGCGCGCTCGGCGCCCTGGTCATCGTCGACACCCGCCGCCTCGACGACTGCTACGCGGCCGTCGACTACTTCGAGCACAAGCACATCCCCTTCGCGGTCGCCGTCAACGCCTTCGACGGAGAGGTCGAGCACGAACTGGAGGAGGTGCGCTGGGCCCTGGACATCGCCGAGCACGTCCCCCTGATCGTCTTCGACGCCCGCAGAACCGGCTCGGTCCGCGACGCTCTCCTCGTCGTACTGGACGTCGCCCTCACCCGAGCCGAAGCGAGAACCCGCTGAGAACGCCGGGCACCGACGCCCAACTCCGCGAAGCCGCCGGTGGATTCCGTGAACCGGAAAGTCGGCACATACATAGGAGAAAACGGAACACCCGCGCGTAGCCGACAGATCCAAGGAGTACCCATGAGCAGCAGCCCGCGCCTCGACGACTGGCTCACGACGCGGCAACCCCTCGTCCTGGGGCTCTTCCGCATCGTCCTGGGCCTGTTGTTCGCCAGCGAGGGCGCCGCCACGGTCTTCGGGATACTGGACCGCGAGGCGAGCCCGGTCGGTGACTGGCCGTTCTGGTACGCCGGAGTCATCGAGTTGATCTGTGGCGTTCTCCTCCTCCTCGGCCTAGTGACCCGCGCTGCCGCGTTCATCAGCTCCGGCATCATGGCCTTCGCCTACTTCACGGAACACCAGAAGGACGGCCTCTTCCCCCTCCAGAACGGCGGCCTCGCCCCCGCCCTCTTCTGCTGGGGCTTCCTCCTCCTGGTCTTCACCGGCCCGGGCGCGCTCTCACTGCACCGTCGATAGTCACCGGTCTCGCCTTCCAGAACGTGCAAAAGGGCCAGGGCCTCGGGAACTCTCGGTCTTCCACGACCACGCCCGTATCGCGAACTCCTACGGCCTGGCCGAGCCCGCCAACTGGTGACACCCGCGACCGGGCGGTTCGCGGGTGTACCCGATGGTGACGTCGACACCGGCGCTGTCTCAGACGCGGGGACGGCCGACGGCCTGTTGATAGCGGAACAGGGCGGCGGGGTCGTAGCGCCGCTTGACGGCGACCAGACGGTCGTAGTTGCGGCCGTAGTAGGCGTGCCGCCAGTCGTACAGGTCAGGGTCGGGGAAGTTGACGTAGGCCGCGTGGGTACGGAAGTGGCGGCGGAGCATGTGGTGGGCGGTGCGCGTCTGTTCCAGGAGGGCGCGTACCTCGCCGGGCGGGGTGCCGGGCGTCCAGTGGGTGCCGATGTCGATGACGAAGGTCGCGCCGCGGTGCGGGTAGGCCGTCTCGTCCGGACGGGGAGCGGCGCTGTCGCCGCCCATGGCGAACAAGGTCACATAGCCGGTGGCCCGGCCGGGTCCCGGTTGCCAGCCGCGTGTCCAGTCGGCGACGGCGGCCACCGTGTCGGCGGTCGGCCACTGGTCGGGGACGAGGGACTTGGAGGCGTAGGCATCCTTCGCTCCGAGGGGTTCCATGAGGTAGTCCTGCGCGGACCAGAATCCGCGTTCCTCGATGAAGGTCCGCGTCGGTCGCAGCCGCAGAAGGGACGTGAACAGGCGTCGCAGGACGCTCTCGTCGCCGAGCCGCTGCCCGAGGAGCCACAGCGTGGTGGTGCCGTCGCCGGCGTGCTTGAAGCCGATCCGTACGTCGAAGTCGTTGCCGCGGTCCGCGTCGAGGATGTGCCGCAGTTCTTCCATCACCTGCACGCCCGCGTCCAGTGCGAACGTCAGATCGAAGACGGTGGCGCGCAGCCGGGCGACGGACACGGCGTCGAAGACGAAGCCCGTGTTGACGCCGAAGTTGCCGCCGGCTCCGCCCCGGCAGGCCCAGAAGAGGTCGGCGTTCTCGTCGTCGGCCGCGCGCACCAGTGTGCCGTCGGCGAGGACGACCCGGGTCTCGGTGAGCCGGTCGCAGGTCAGGCCCCACTTACGGTCGTTGAACCCGAGCCCGCCGCCCAGGGTCAGCCCGGCGACGCCCACCTCCGGGCACCGCCCGCCGGGGAAGTACAGGTTGGCCGCACGGGCCGCGTACACGTCCGAGTTCGTGGCGCCGCCGCCCAGCCGCAGCCGCCGCCCTTGTGGAACGACCTCGTTCAGTGCGCGCAGACTGATCACCAGACCGGGAGTGGTGGAGTAGCCCGCGTAGTTGTGGCCCCCGGAGCGGGGTGCGAAGGGCACGCCGTGCTTGGCGCACCACCGGATCGCGACCGCCACGTCGCCCTCGGTCGCGCAGACGAGGACACCGGCCGGGCGGACAGACGCGTAACGCTGGTTGTCGGGCGTCGCCCGTGCCGTGTACTCCGCGCTCCCCGGGCGGTGGAGACCGGCGGCCGGGCTGAGACTCCGCCTCAGTTCACGCCACGCGGCCGGCTCGACACCCTCGCCCGCGAAGAGGGGACGGGTGGGGGCGGTCGCGCCCGCACGCCCGCCGCCCAGCCCGATCAGGCTCCCGGCGGCCACGACGGCCGCTCCGGTGAGCAGTACTTCTCGTCGGCCGGTCTCCACAGGCGAACCCCTTCGCGGTGAGCTCGGACACCGGGCGGCGGGCCCGGGCGCAAGCGGCGGAAGCCCTGGTCGGTGGGCCGGACCCACGATGAGGGCACACCGCGACAGCCACCCACCGTGACACCGCAGAACTACGGGGATTCACGCGAACGGAGCGAGTCAACCGCATGTGCGGGACAACGGGGTCGCGGGCGGACCGCGACGAGGACGGACCTGCTGACGGGGCGTCCGGCGGCCGACGTGTCGACCGCACCTCGGTGTTCTGCCGACGTCACTCCTGGGCGCCTGACGGTCGGCCGCCGGACGGCCCGCCCGATCATTGCACAGTGCAAAACGAGGCGCCAGCGGCGCACGACCCGCACCGAGAACTCGGTGACCGCCCGGTGGGCCCAGGGCGGTCGTCACCTGCACGTCAGGGGTTGGCCGTCACCCGCACGTCAGGGTTATTACGAGAACCTGACGTGGACACGGAATCCCTTCAGTCCCAGGCACCTCGTGGGCAACTCTGGCTCCGCGCGCCACCGTTCGAGGGTGGCGGAGGGGTTTGAGGAGCGATGTATGAGCAGGCACACCAGGCGCAGGTCCGCGTTACAGGTTCGGCTGACCGTCGCGGGAGCCGCGGTCCTCGCCACGGCGGCGGCCGCGGTGACGGTGACGGTCGCCTCGGCGGGCGAGACCGGCCACCGGTACGCGGGCTCGGGGGAGACCGGCGCCGATCACGCCGTGTTCGTGCAGGGCAACGAACTCGACGGCAACACCATCCACGTCTTCAAGCGCGGCGACGACGGCACACTGGCCGCCGCCGGCCGCTACACCACCGGTGGCAGGGGCGGCGACCAGGTCGACGCGCCCACCGACTCCCTGGCCTCCCAGGGCTCGCTCGTCTACGACGACACCTCGGGACGACTGCTGGCGGTCAACGCGGGCAGCGGCACGGTGACCTCGTTCCGGGTCGAGGGCCAAAAGCTGACGGACCGGCAGGTGGTGGATTCCGGGGGCGACTTCCCCGCGTCGATCGCGGTCTCCGGCAGGCTGGCGTACGTCATGAACGCGGGCGGGGAGGGAAACGTGCGGGGTTTCCGGATCACCGCCCACGGGCTGAAGCCCCTCTCGGATTCGCGGCGCTCCCTGGGGCTGGACAACGAGGCGGTGCCGCTGTTCAGCAGTTCGCCCGGGCAGGTCGCGTTCACCCCCGACGGCCGGGCGCTCGTCGTGACCACCAAGTCCGCGAACACCGTCGAGGTCTTCCCCCTGGGACGTGACGGGCGCCCGGCGAAGGCGCCGGTCGTCAACGACTCCGCCGGCGGGGTGCCGTTCGCGATCACCTTCGACCGGCGGGGCCGGATGCTGGTGGCCGAGGCGGAGAAGTCGACGGTCAGCACCTACGAGGTGCGTGCCGACGGCACCCTGAAGGCCGTTCAGGAACCGCTGGCCAACGGCCAGGAGACGCTGTGCTGGCTGGAGCGCGCCGGGGACTTCTTCTACGGCGGCAACACCGGCAACTCCACGGTCAGCGGCTACCGCATGGACGAGGGCGGGCGCCTGGCCCTCACCGACGACGTGGGTGTGGCGACGCCGCCGTCGGCCCGGTCGCAGGGCGTCATCGACCTGGCCGTGACGGAGGACGAGAAGTTCCTGTACGTCCAGAACGCCGTCTCCGGAACGGTCGACGGCTTCCGCGTCGGCGAGGACGGCTCCCTCACCAAGGTCACCACCGCCACAGGACTGCCCGCCTTCGCCGAGTCCGGCATGGAGGGCATCGCCGCGGTGTAAAGGGAAAGCGGCCACCGCGGTGTCGGCGCCCCGGACCTCCTCCGGGGCGCCGAGTCGCGTGGGACCCCGCTGACGGATTCGGCCGGGCACGGGCCGTTCACGTCCGGCCGATGAGCACGTGCAACAGACGGGCGGCCGTCACGGCGCCCGCCAACCAGGCCTGGTCGCCGTCGTGTTCGACGACGGCGACCAGGGGGCTGTGTGTTCGGGCCATGAGGTCCGCGATCTGCGCGACACTCGCGTCCGCCCCGACCGTCGGCGGCGCGTCCCGGTGCGGTGGCAGCCACTGCACCACCGTGAGCCCCTCGCCTCCCTTCCGTACCTCGGCGGGAGCCTCGCTGCGGCCCACCGCTGTCTCCCGCACACCCTCGGGCCGGAGCCGTCCGACGAGGTGCGCGCAGGGCACGATGGCGTACGGCCTGGCGTCGGCGTCGACGACCAGCAGTGCCGGCAGCCCGTGCAGGGCCAGCAGACGGATCGCGTGAGCGGCGTCCTCGTCGGTGGTGACGTACGGATAGGGCTCGGCGAGGTCACGCGCCGACACGGTCGGCCTCCTCGGTGGGACGAGGCTCGCTCTCGCCACCGGGCACACCCGCGAGGCCGTCGACGTGGAAGAGGCGGGCGATCGGTACGTCGGTGGAGCTGTGCGCGACGATCGAGAAGGCGACGCACACGGCGATGAGGGTGAACGCCTCCTCGCCCCGCGGTATCCCGGCCTGGAGTACGAGCAGCCCGTACACCACCGACGCGAAGCCCTTGGGTCCGAACCAGGCGGCGACGAGCTTCTCCTGCCGGGTGAACCGGGTGCCGAGCAGCGACAGCAGCAGCGACGCCGGGCGGATCAGCACGATGGCCAGGACGACGGCGACGTAGCCGCCGAAGGACAGGTCACCGAACAACGACGGGGTCAGCAGCGCGCCGAACACCAGCAGGGCCGCGAACTTCGCCAGCTCCGCCAGCGCCTCGCCCAGCGGCTCGAACGCCCTCTTCGCCTCCGGTGAGCGGGCGGTGAGCACGGCACCGGCGGAGAACGCGGCGAGGTAGGGGTTGGCGTGTGTGAGGTGGCAGACCGCGTAGAGGATCACGCCGATGGCGAGCGGCAGCAGCGGCTGGAGCTTGGGCTCGGCGCCCAGCAGCCGGAACCGTACGAGTTCGATGACGACGTAGGGCAGGACGATCCCGAAGACCAGCCCGAGGACCAGCTCCAGGGCGATCTTCCCCGGGGACGCCTCGGCGTGCCCGGAGGTCGGTCCGGCCGCCGCGATCAGGATGAGCACGACCGGCAGGGCGAGCCCGTCGTTGATGCCGCTCTCCACGTTCAGCAACTGCCGCAGCTTCGACGGCACTTCCTCGCGGCCGACGATCGCGGAGGCGAACACCGGGTCGGTGGGCGCGAGGACCGCACCGACCAGGAAGGACGTCGTCCAGTCCAGGCCCACCAGGTAGTGGGTGATCAGCGCCATGCCGATGAACGCCAGCGGCATGCCCAGCCCGAGCGCGCGGGCCGGGTTGCGCCAGTTCGCGCGCAGTTTCGGGAAGGAGACGTGCATGCCGTCGGTGAACAGCACGGCGAACAGGGCCAGATCGGCCGTGACGGACACGATCCCGCTGTCCGGAGTGATGTGTATCCAGCCCAGGAAGCCATCGCTGACGAGCGCGCCGCCGACCAGGAACAGCAGCGACGTCGACAGCACCGTGCGGGCGGCCAGACCCGACAGCAGCACCGCGATCAGCAGCGCCACCCCGAAGACCACGACGAGCACCATGACCACGACCCCCGATCGGCAAGGGACCCGAGGAGAGTTCTCCTCGGACCGCCGACCAGACTTCCCGGCACACCGCGAGGAACCTACCCGTCCTTGACGCGTCGTTGACAGGTCCTTGGCGCGCAACCCCGGCCCCTGTACGTTGCCGGATTCCGGCAGGGTGTGCCGTCCGGAGGGGGTACGTCACCGCATGGGGGCCGGTTCGGTCAGTGGCCTGCCGTGAGCTCGCCGCTGAGTTTTTCGTGCAGGTGCGCGCTGGGTTCGTTGAGGCCGGTGATCTCGACCGTCTTGCCGCGCTGGGCGTACTTGGCCTCGATGGCGTCCAGCGCGGCGACCGAGGAGGCGTCCCAGACATGGGCGGCGGACAGATCGATGACGACCCGTTCGGGGTCGGTGGCGTAGTCGAACCGTCCGACCAGGTCGCCCACGGACGCGAAGAACAGCTCACCCGTCACCCGGTAGACGACCATGCCGCCGTCGGGGTCGGTGACGGCGGTGACCTCGGCGAGACGGGAGACGCGCTTGGCGAAGATCACCATGGCGGTGAGGGAGCCGGCGACGACGCCGATGGCGAGGTTGTGGGTGGCGACGACGCACGCGACGGTGATCGCCATGACGGTGATCTCACCGGCGGGCATCCGCTTGAGCGTCTTCGGGGCGATGGAATGCCAGTCGAAGGTCGCGAACGACACCATGACCATGACGGCGACCAGCGCGGCCATGGGGATGTCGGAGACGACCGGGCCGAAGACGACGCACAGCACCATCAGGAACGCGCCCGCCAGGAAGGTCGACAGACGGGTGCGTGCGCCGGACACCTTCACGTTGATCATCGTCTGGCCGATCATGGCGCAGCCGCCCATGCCCCCGAAGAACCCGGTGACGATGTTGGCGACGCCCTGCCCGATGGACTCGCGGGTCTTGGAGGAACGGGTGTCGGTGATGTCGTCGACCAGTTTGGCCGTCATCAGCGACTCCATCAGACCGACCAGGGCCATGGCGAAGGCGTACGGGGCGATCGTCGTGAGGGTTTCGACGGTGAACGGCACGTCCGGCAGGCCGGGCGCGGGGAGGGAGGACGGCAACCGGCCCTTGTCGCCCACCGTCGGCACGGCGATCCCGGCGGCGACCGTGACGACGGTGAGGATCACGATCGACACCAGCGGCGCCGGAACCACGGTGGTGACCCTCGGGAAGAACACCATCAGCGCCAGCCCGGCCCCGATCAGCGGATAGACCGGCCACGGCACATCGGTCATCTCCGGCACCTGTGCCATGAAGATGAGGATGGCCAGGGAGTTGACGAAGCCGACCATCACCGAGCGCGGAATGAACCGCATGAGCTTCGCCACCCCGAGCGCGCCCAGGGCCACCTGGAAGACTCCGGCGAGGATCACCGCGGCGACGAGGTGGCCGAAGCCGTGCTCGCGGTTCAGCGGCGCGATGACGAGGGCGACCGCGCCGGTGGCGGCGGAGATCATGGCCCGGCGTCCGCCGACGACCGCGATGGTGACGGCCATGGTGAAGGAGGTGAACAGGCCGACCGCCGGGTCCACCCCGGCGATGACCGAGAAGGAGATCGCCTCGGGGATCAGCGCGAGCGCGACGACCAGACCGGCCAGCACCTCGGTGCGCCAGACCTTCGGGTCGCCGGACCAGTCGGGGAGCACGGCCCGCAGCCGCGTGGCGGAGCTCGGTACGGAGGAGGACAAGGAAGCGGTCACCCGTCGTGCTCGGGCACACCCCCGCGGTGGGACTGGGGCGTGCGAAGGACAGCGCGGAACACCGGGCCGGCATCCCGCGGTCGGCCCGCCGGAGCGGGGCCTGGGAGTCGAGGACAGAGCGAAGGCCGACGGCGGAGAGCGAGATACGCCGGACCGGCGCGTCGCGCTCATGCCCTGGTCAGGGGTGAGGCGTCACGGTGGACAGACTGCGGCGCCGGGCACCACGGACTCGCGTACGCGCCTCTCCCACAGAACTCGGACTCTTCGCCGGGGGCAGCGGCCCCGACAGGACGGTGGCCGGGCCGCGATGCCCGTACCGTACGAGGAGGAAGACCGGCGGTTGACCGGCCCTCACCATCCGGCACCCTACCCTAACGTTAGGGTAGAGATCGGCGGGCCCGGCGCGGTGCCGTCGGGGTGGACACGGTGCCATCGGGGTGAGAAGGGCCAGGGCAGGGACGTGGGCAGCCAGCACATGCAGATCGGCGAGGTCGCCACACGGACCGAGCTGTCCCTGCGCACCATCCGGCACTACGAGGAGACCGGCCTGGTCGTTCCCTCGGCCCGTTCGCAGGGCGGCTTCCGTCTCTACACCGAAGCCGATGTCGCCCGTCTGATGGTCATCCGGCGCATGAAGCCGCTCGGGTTCTCCCTGGACGAGATGCGGGCCCTGCTGGAGGCCACCGACCGCCTCGACGCCGAGGACACACCCGCCGAGGAGCGGGAGCGGCTGCTGGAGCGGGTACGGGGCTTCGAGGAGATCGCGCAGCAGAGGGTCGCGGACCTCCGCACACAGCTGTCGCGGGCGGAGGAGTTCGCGGACACCCTTCGCGCACGCCTGACACCGGCCACGGCACCGGCGAAAACGGTGTGAGACCACGGTGCTCGCGGCGGACCGCCCTCACCGGGAGCGCTCGCACCGCGGGCCCGGCGCTGACGCCCTGGCGGTTAGTGTGTAAAGAACGCGTCAAGTGGCGCGGGGTGTGCCGGGAAGTCTGGTCGGCGTCGAAGGGGCACATGTGCCCAGGGCTCGATGCGGTGGAGGTCTGCCCGGATGCGTGCCTCCCGTCGTGACCGTTCCGTCTTCCTCGGCCTGCCGCCCTGGCCGGAGCGCGTGCGGGTGGCCCGCGCCCTGCGTACCGAAACGGTCGGCGGACTGGTGCTGCTGGCGGCCGCCGTGGTGGCGCTGGTCTGGGCGAACACCCCGTGGAGCGGCACGTACGAGCGACTGCGCGACGCACGCTTCGGGATATCCGCGCTCGGCCTGGACCTCTCGGTGGGGCACTGGACGGCGGACGGGCTGCTGACCGTGTTCTTCCTGGTCGCCGGGATCGAACTGAAGCGTGAGCTGGTGGCCGGCGAACTGCGGACCCCGGCCACCGCCGCCCTGCCGGTGGTCGCCGCCCTGTGCGGCATGGCGGTCCCCGCCGGTGTCTACCTCGCCACCGTCGGAGTCGGCCGAGGCGGCGCACAGGGGTGGGCGGTACCCATGGCCACCGACATCGCCTTCGCCCTCGCCGTCCTCGCGGTGCTCTCCACCCATCTGCCGTCCGCCCTGCGGGCCTTCCTGCTGACCCTGGCCGTCGTCGACGACCTCGGCGCGATCCTGGTGATCGCCGTCTTCTTCACCAGCGACCTGCACCCGGCCGCCCTCGCCGGTGCCGGGGCCGGCCTGCTCGTGTTCTACGTGCTGCAGCGGTTCCGGGTACGCGGCTGGTGGTGGTACGTGCCGCTGGGCTCGGCGATCTGGGCGCTGGTGTACAACGGCGGCGTGCACGCCACGGTCGCCGGTGTGGCGATGGGCCTGATCCTGCGCACGAACCGCGACGAGAACGAGAACGCCTCACCGGGGGAGCGGACCGAGTATCTGCTGCGGCCGGTCTCCGCCGGGGTGGCGGTGCCGCTGTTCGCGCTGTTCGCCGCCGGAGTGAGCGTGTCGGGCGACGCCCTGGGCGCGGTGTTCACGCGGCCGGAGCCACTGGGTGTCGTGCTCGGGCTGGTGCTGGGCAAGACGGCGGGGATCTTCGCGGGCGCCTGTCTGGCGGTCCGTTTCACCCGGGCCCGCCTCAACCCGGACCTGGCGTGGGCGGACGTGTTCGCCCTGGCGGTCCTGGCCGGCATCGGCTTCACCGTCGCCCTGCTCATCGGCGAACTCGCCTTCACCGACCCGGCCACCGCCGAACACATCAAGGCCGCCGTCCTCGTCGGCTCCCTGATCGCCGCGACGATCGCGGCACTGCTGGTCAAACGCCGCAACGGTGTCTACCGCCGCCTGCGGGAGGAGGAGAACCGGGACGAGGACGCCGACGGCATCCCCGCCCAGGGCACTACGGCAGCAGGGTGATTGCTACCGATCACCAGGGGACGACTGTGACATTCTGGTCAATCCGCTCGTATCTCTCAGTGGGGGCGGTGGCGGAGACGTTCGGGGCGGGCAGTCGGCAAGGCGGAGACATACGGAGGAGCGCCAGGTGAACCCGGGTGAACAGCGGGCCAGGGCATGACCGAACTCACCGAGGGCCGCGCACAGGTCCACCGGCCTCAGGCCCCGCCGCTCGGCCGTGTGCTGGTGCGCTGGACACGCACCACCGATCACAAGGTCATCGGCAATCTCTATATGGTCACCGCGTTCGGCTTCTTCCTGCTGGGCGGGACGCTGGCGATGCTGATGCGGGCCGAACTCGCCCGTCCCGGAATGCAGTTGGTGAACCCGCATCAGTACAACCAGTGGTTCACCATCCACGGAACCATCATGATGCTGCTCTTCGCGACACCGATGTTCGCCGGATTCGCCAATGCCGTGATGCCGTTGCAGATCGGAGCGCCGGATGTGGCTTTCCCGCGGCTGAACGCTCTGTCGTACTGGATGTTCCTGTTCGGCGGCCTGATGGTGGTCAGCGGTTTTCTGGCGCCGGAAGGGGCCGCCGCCTTCGGCTGGTTCGCCTACGCGCCGTTGAACAGCGGGGTGTTCAGCCCGAGCGTGGGTGGTGATCTGTGGACGATGGGTCTGGTGGTGACCGGCGTGAGCACCACCCTGGGGGCGGTCAATTTCATCACCACCATCCTCTGTCTGCGCGCGCCGGGAATGACGATGTTCCGGATGCCGATCTTCACCTGGAACATCCTGTTCACCTCGATCCTCGTTCTCCCTTCCTTCCCCGTGCTGGCGGCGGCGCTGCTGGCACTGGAATCGGACCGGACATTCGGCTCGCACATCTACGACGCGGCGAACGGCGGAGCGATCCTGTGGCAGCACCTGTTCTGGTTCTTCGGACACCCCGAGGTGTATATCGTCGCGCTGCCGTTCTTCGGCATCATCACCGAGGTTCTGCCCGTGTTCTCCAGGAAACCGGTGTTCGGCTATATCGGCCTGGTCGGCGCCACGATCGCCATCACCATGCTGTCCGCCGTCGTGTGGGCACACCACATGTTCGCCACGGGCGCGGTGCTGCTGCCGTTCTTCGCCGCGGCGTCGTTCCTGATCGCCGTGCCGACCGGGGTGAAGTTCTTCAACTGGATCGGCATCATGCGACACGGCTCGCTCTCCTTCGAGACACCGATGCTGTTCGCGGTCGGTTTCCTGGTGACCTTCCTGCTCGGAGGATTGAGCGGGGTGATCATCGCGTCACCGCCACTGGACTTCCATCTCACCGACAGCTATTTCATCGTCGCCCACCTCCACTACGTCCTCTTCGGTACCGTCGTCTTCGCGATGTTCGCCGGGTTCTACTTCTGGTGGCCGAAGTTCACCGGGAAAATGCTCGACGAGCGACTCGGAGAGATCCACTTCTGGACGCTTTTCGTGGGTTTCCAGACGACGTTCCTGGTGCAGCACTGGCTCGGTGAGCAAGGAATGCCCCGGCGCTACGCGGACTATCTGGCGGCCGACGGGTTCACCCTACTCAACACCGTCTCGTCCATCGGTTCCTTCGTGCTGGGCCTTTCGACCCTTCCGTTTCTCTTCAACGTCTGGAATACGGCGCGCCACGGGAAGAGGGTCGACTCCCATGACCCGTGGGGGTTCGGGCGTTCACTGGAGTGGGCGACCTCCTGCCCGCCGCCGCGCCACAACTTCGTGGCGCTGCCGCGCATCCGCTCCGAATCGCCGGCCTTCGATCTGCACCACCCCGACATCAAACAGCAAGAGAAGAGGCGCCACGGATGAGAACGGAAGCCGTGCTCTTCGCCGGTGTGGCGGTGTTCTTCGCGGTCACGGCAGCGAGTTACGCCTGGTTCGCGGCCGACCCGGCAGGGACCGCGTTCCTGGTCGTGGCCTTCGTCATGGCGTCCCTGGTGTCCTTCTTCCTCGTCGTCCAGTACCGACGGCGTGGACTTCGGCCCCAGGACCGCAAGGACGCCGAAGTCGCTTCGAGCACCGGCCCGGTGGAGTTCCTTCCGCCGGACAGCCCCTGGCCGATCACCACCGCGATCGGCTTCGTCGTCGTGGCCCTGGGCGTGGTGTTCGGGCTGTGGCTGCTGCTGATCGGCCTCGGCGTACTGGCGCTGGGTGTCCTCGGAATGGTCTTCGAACACGCGGGACGTCAGGACTCGCCGGGCTCCTCCGCCGGCCGGTCCCGCGCATCGTCCCCCGACCGACCGCGCTGAGCGGACCGCCGGGTGCCCGACTCCACCAGGGAGCCCTCCTCGGCGTCCCCCGGCAACCGCTGGGGGTACGCGGAGGACGCGTACCACGAGTGCAGCGTCGCTCGCAGTCGCGCGGCCCTGCCCGCGGAAGCCTCGGGCTCCTCGGGCGGTGACACCGGCAGGCTCCCCCGCGTCAGGACGAGGCGTTCCTCGGCCCCGACCGGCCGGCGGATCTCCATGTAGCCGCCCTCGATCGTCTGCCGTACGTCACCGGTCTCCACCCCCTCGGCGAGCCGTTCGTGTTCGACGGCCCGCAGCGCCACACAGACCCGCTTGGTCACCAGGAAGGCGAGCACCGGCAGCACGATCACGGCCACGCGCAGCACCCACGTGAGCGCGTCCAGGGAGACCTGGAAGGTCAGTGACACGATGTCATTGGCGCCGGCCAGGAGCAGCACACCGTAGAAGACGATCCCCGCGACACCGAATCCGGTGCGTACGGGCCGGTCGCGGGGCCGGTCGCACAGATGGTGCTCGTGGCGGTCACCGGTCACCCATGCCTCGATGAAGGGGTACGCGTACAGGACCGCGAACAGCGCGCCGGGCAGGACCACGGCCGGCAGGAGCACGTTCCACATCAGGGTGTGCCCGGCGATCACCGTCTCCCACGGCGGGATCAGCCGCAGCGCTCCTTCCAGGAACCCGACGTACCAGTCGGGCTGCGAGCCGGTCGACACCACGTCGGGACGGTAGGGGCCGTACAGCCATACGGGGTTGATCTGGGCGACCCCCGCGAGCAGCGTCAGCACTCCGAAGACGATGAAGAACAGTCCGCTGGACGAGGCCGCGAACTGAGGGACCATCGGCTTGCCCACCACATTGCGATTGGTCCTGCCGGGGCCCGCCCACTGGGTGTGCTTCAGATAGAACACCAGGATCAGATGAACCGTCACCAGGGCCAGCAGCAGACCGGGCAGCAGCAGAATGTGCAGCCCGTACAGTCGGCTGATGATCTCCTCGCCCGGGAACTCGCCGTCGAAGGCGAACATCGCCACATAGGTGCCGACGACGGGAATCGACAGCATGATGCCCTGGGCGATACGCAGGCCCGTTCCGGACAGGAGATCGTCGGGGAGCGAGTAGCCGGCGAATCCCTCCGCGATGGCGAGCACGAACAGCGTCACGCCGATCACCCAGTTCCCCTCACGGGGCTTGCGGAACGCCCCCGTGAAGAAGATCCGCAGCATGTGCACCCCGATCGCGGCCACGAACACGACAGCGGCCCAATGGTGCAGCTGACGGATGAGCAGCCCGCCGCGTACGTCGAAGCTGATGTCCACGGTGGAGGCGAACGCCTCCGACATCCGGACGCCGTCCAAGGGGACGTAGGAGCCGTCGTAGACGACTTCCGCCATGGACGGCTTGAAGAACAGCGTGAGGTAGATCCCGGTCAGAATGAGCACGACAAGGCTGTAGAGAGCCAGTTCCCCCAGATAAAAGGACCAGTGCCCTGGGAACGCCTTGCGCAGCAGCCCACCGGCCTCACTGACCGGGAGACGCCCGTCCGACGCCCATACGGTCCGATCCGCCGCGTCCGCCATCCTCCGTTTCACCGTGCGCGCCTTTGCGCACACCCGCGGTGGCCGGATTCCACGGGGACGCCGTTGGCGCGCAGGACTTCGCGGACGTCCAGGATCAGGGGGAAGACCTCGTGGTTGCGGTCCTCACCCTGCTCCTCCCACGCCCGCTGTTCGGCCTCGACGGCCATACGGTCCTCGGCGAACACCCGCTCGGTGAAGCGCCTGATGAACGGCCAGGCCAGATGGAGAGCGCCGGCGATCCTCGGTTTCTCGATCATGAGCAGGCCGTACGCGTGGCATGTCCGCTGCTCGGCGTCCTCGGGCACGTACGCGGCCCAGAGGCGGAAGGCGGGACGTTCGGCGTGCTCCGGGACCAGATCGAGTGTCTGGTACGGGTACTGCGTACGGATCGTCATGACGTCGGAGGAGTTGCCGCCGCCGACACCCTCCCCGGCCAGCAGACCGGCGCCACGGTTTCTCTTCCCCCCGGCGTGGGTGAACAGGTACCTGGCCTCCACCGACCGCGCGTCGGTCCGGTACCCCAGCAGCTCAGGACGGAGTCTGCCGACGACACCGCGGTGGAGGAACTGGTGGTTCATGTCGAGCAGGTTCTCGTGCATGAACGAGTAGTGGCAGCGCACCGTCCGCGAGAAGGTCATCGTCCGGTAGCGCGGTGAGCGGAAGGCCGGCAGCTCCGGCAGCGGGGTGTCGGCCGCCGCGTTCGGATCGCCCGGGAAGACGAAGACCAGGCCGTACGCCTCGCGGACGGGGTAGCCGCGCACGCCGCGCGGTGGCCGGCCGTCGCCCTGGGACAGGTAGGGGATCTGCGAGATGCGGCCGTCGCCGCGATAGGCCCACGCGTGGTAGCAGCAACGGAGCGTCTCGCCCTCCACGACGCCCATGCTCAGCGGCACCTGCCGGTGGGCGCACCGGTCCTCCAGAGCGTGCACGGTGCCGCTCCTGCCTCGGTAGAGCGCGATGCGCTCACCGGCGAACGCGGTGGCGACCACCTGGCCGACGGGCACCTCGCGGGACAACGCGACCGGATACCAGAAGTCCGGGTTCGCTCCGACACGCCTCAGGTCGATGGTGGCGGTGTCCGGGTCGCGGTGCCCCGAGCGCGGACCGCTGCGGGCCCCGTCGGTGTCCGTGTCGGTCATACCTCTCCCTCGAATCGGGGTCACCGGCATGGCCAGTTCCACGTCACACCCGGCATCACCGACCAGCCCACCAGCCAGGGGCCCGCCGCCTCTCCCATCCTGGCGGCCTTCCGCATCCCATGTCGTGCCCGGCACGTCCGGAGGGGTGAGCCGCCCGCAAGCCTTCGGCGTTCGTACGACTGGTCCGCACCACGCGGTCACCGAGCAGCCCGCTGATCATCCTCACTCAGGAGCCGGTCCCCGTCGGAGGGCCGCTGTCCGCGCGATAGCAGTACGGTCCGAAGCGAGGCAGTCGTAACACCGCATGACCGCTCCCGAGGTCAAGCGCGCCGTGCCACGGAATCCTCGGGCACGACACGCTCTGCCTCACCTACTGGAACTGCCCTGCTTGAGGCCGGTTTCTCGAACCGCGCCGATTGACGCCGATGGTCAGGCCCGCGGCGGCCAGACCGAGCACGGTGATCACCGCACCGGCCCAGCAGTTGCTCCAGATGACGCCGGCCCGTGCGCTGTGATCGGCGGTGACCACCCACGGGGAGAGCAGCAGCCACACTCCGAGCGGAGCAGCCGCCCAGGCGACCCGGAACATCCTTTCCGGAGCGATGGTGAGACCGAACCCCATCACTCCCACGGTGATGCCGACGATGAGGTTGTTGACGGTGATGTTCGGCTCATCGGTGAAGTGCACGACCCAGGGAGAGATCGCGGCGTAGACGCCCGCGAGGAGAAGCAGCCCCTCGATGGCGACCGCCCGTCCGCTCGACGCCGTGCGCTCAAGCCTTTCCCGCATCTCCGCCAGTTCGGGATGCGCGCCTATGTCACTGGAGTGCTGTGGATACGCCATGGCGGTCGTCTCCTCTCCACGAATGTGGTCCCTGTAGGACAAAATCCCCATTTATGTCCTTTTTATCCGTGTGGGTGCCGGTGTCTTACGGGTGCCGGGGGTCACCCGGTGGAGACAGCGGACAGGTGCGTCCGAAGGAGCTCGTCATGGCGCTGGTCGCGGGTATCGACGGGGTCGACGTGCACGTCTTCGAGGTGCCCACCGACGGACCCGACGGCAGGGAACAGGACGGGACCCTGGAATGGGACTCCACCACCATGATCCTCGTCCTGGTGCACGCCGGAGGCAGGACCGGGCTCGGCTACACCTACGGCGATGTGTCCGTCGCCGCCTTCGTGGCCTCCGAGCTCGCTCCGCTGATCCAGGGAGAAGACCTCACCGCCCCGCCGGCCCAGTGGCACCGCATGGGGACGCAGATCCGCAACGCGGGTCGCCCGGGCGTCGGGGCCATGGCCGTCTCCGCCGTCGACGTGGCGCTGTGGGACCTCAAGGCGAGGCTGCTGGACCTTCCGCTGATCCGCCTCCTGCCCGCCTACCACGACCGGGTACCGGTGTACGGCAGCGGCGGGTTCACGAACTACCCGCTCGACCGGCTCACCGGGCAGCTCGCCGGACGGGTCGCCCAGGACATCACCCGGGTGAAGCTCAAGACCTCACGCGAGCCCGAGCGGGACCCGCAGCGCCTGACGGCCGTACGCGAGGCGATCGGCGACGGGCCGGAGATCTTCACCGACGCCAACGGCGCGCTCTCCCGCAAGGAGGCCCTGTACTGGGCGTGCAGGTTCCACGAGGAGTGGGACGTGCGGTGGCTGGAGGAGCCCGTCGGCTCGGCCGACTTCGAAGGGCTGCGCATGGTGCGCGACCGGGGCCCGGAGCGCCTGGAGATCGCGGCGGGGGAGTACGCGTTCACACCGCGTGACTTCGTCAACCTCGTGGAGCCGCCGCCCGTGGACTGCCTCCAGGCCGATGTCACCCGCTGTGGCGGCATCACCGGCCTCCTGGAGGTCGCCGGCCTGTCGGCGACCCGGGACGTCGACCTGTCCGCCCACTGCGCCCCGGCCCTCTCCGCCCACGCCTTCTGCGCGATACGGCGGCTGCGGCACCTGGAGTACTTCCACGACCACGTCCGTGTCGAGCGGCTGCTGTTCGACGGCGCCCTGTCGCCCGACGCCGGTGCCCTGCGCCCCGACACCGGGCGCCCCGGTCTCGGCCTGGACGTCAGATGGGCCGACGCCGAGCCCTACCGCGTGTACGGGACGCGACCGGATTGACCGGACTGACCGGGCTGACCGGGCTCGCCAAGGGGAGTACTGGCCGGGACGCCGATGGCAGAGCGCGACGGCCCAGCGCCAGTAGTCCAGTGCCTCGATGCTGAAGTTCACCATGAAGTCGGTGGTGGCCGGGATGTCCGGCGCGGCGCGGTGGAGCACATCGCGTTCGGCGGTGAACAGCGACAACAGTTCGTCGGAGCAGAAGCGGCGCCAGTCCAGCCGGTGGGCCGGGCTGGGCGCGGCTCCGGTGGCCGGGGCGGCAGGATCTCCTCCCAGTCGTAGTACCACTGGCTCCAGAAGGTCGTGCCCCAGGCGTGGTTGAGCGCGCCCAGGTCGCCCGCGTACGTCGCGCGCAGCCGGCGCCGGAAAGCCGCCGCGCTCTCGTCGCGGTGGCACTCGGCGTTGTGGCAGCCGTACTCGTTGTGCACGTGCCACATCACGACCGCCGGGTGGCCGGCGTAACGCCGGGCGAGTTCGCCCGCGATGCCCAGCGCCGCGGTGCGGTACGCGGGGCTGGACGGGCAGAAGGTCTGGCGGCTGCCGTACGACAGTGTTCGACCGTCGCGGTCGACGGGCAGCGCCTCGGGGTGGGCGCGGAAGAACCAGGCGGGCGGGGCCCGGATTCGACGACTCCGGGTGGTCGTCGGTCAACACGCCCCACACCTGGAACGCCGTCGACGGCCTCAACGGCACCTCCCTGGGCACCCTGAGCAGCGGTGACCGCATCTTCCGGTGGGCCGACATCACACTGCGGCAAGGCGAGAACACGGTGGAGGTGACCGCGACCGTCAACGGCTCCACGCACACCGACAGCGTCATCTGGACGCTCGCGCTGTTGCCGGACACTTCTTCGGCCGGCTGCCTGTCGGTGTCAGGGGGCGTAGGCGATGTTCGGCCGGGGCGGTGTGGTCATGCCGGCGCCGAGGAAGTAGTCGACGTGGTGGGACTGCATGTAGCCCTTGAAGGTCATGGCGTTGCGGTAGGCGGGGTTGTGCGTGAGTGTGTAAAGGCGCGTGGTGGTGGGCTGGTTGGTGGTGAAGATGATCAGCTCGTCATAGGTGGCGTTGGTGTACACCGCCTCCTCGCGCCAGTCGCCGAGGATGTCGCCGACGAGGAGGGGGTTGATGCCCTGGGAGGCGTTGACGGCTCCGTAGTTCCAGGTGCTGACCAGTCGGGGCACGCTGCCGGTCGACGTCGGGTTCAGCGGGTCCCATTTCTCGATCTTGCCGTCGTTGAGGAGCTCCGCGGTGAGGTCGCCGTCCCACCACAGGCCGAGCTGGGGCCAGGGGCGTTTGGAGGTGTCGGGTTCGGCGAGGGTGTTGGTGGGCGCGTTGTACAGGCCGGAGAAGGACCAGACCTCCATGCCGGGGTGGCGGGAGTCGATGTCGGCGGCCATACCGCGTCCGACGTCGGCGGGGCCGCCGCGGTGCTGCCAGATCAGGGCGCCGGTCGAGGCGTCGTAGTAGTACTCCAGCAGTCCGCTGGGGTTGTTCTGCTGGACGCCGTAGCCCTCCAGACTGGGTCGGCTCGGGTCCATGTCGGCGATGTGGAATCGGTCGCCGTGGACGATGCCGCTCGGGCCCATCGAGTAGCGCAGGGTGCCGTCGCCGCCCAGGACGAACCCGATCTCGGCGATCTCGTCGGTGCCGTCACCGTTGACGTCGATGGCGCGGGTGTTGTGCCCGTCGGGTGCGTCCTGGCTGTCGCGTTGCCAGGTCCACTGGCGGTCCAGGGAGCCGACGTCGTACTTCCACGCGCCGATCATCAGGTTGAACGCCCCGTCGTCCCGCCGGTTCTTCATGAAGGCGACCAGGCTGGGAGTGCTGCCGTCGAGGTAGGCCACGCCGAGGCGGGCGGCGAGCGGGCCGTCGGAGAGATAGGTGGCCGGGATCGACGAGTACCGGCTCAGCGCTCCGGTACGGCCGTCCAGGACCGCCATCCACTGCTGTGAGTCGTCGGCGTGTGTCCAGGTGGTCCCGTCCCCGAAGGTGACCCCGTCGGCGATCTTCAGGGCGACCTCGGCGTCACCGTCGCTGTCGAAGTCGTAGACCGTGACGCCGTCCCAGTTGCCGACGTCGATCGTGGCCGAACCGGGCTCGATGTTGTCCTGGTTCACGCTGTTCGGCCCGAGGCCGACCTGCCAGAGGAAGGTCCCGTCGCTGCGGTAGGCCTCGATGGACTGCGGTGAGGTCTGCCGGTCGATCACGTAGTCGTACTCGCCGTCGCCGTCGAGGTCACCGACCCAGAGGAACTTCACCGCGCCCCCGGAGCGTAAGGGGAGGCGGACTACGGGTTCGGTGGCGTGGTTCGCGGTGAGGGTGAAGGCCGAACTGGCGGTCTGCTCCTGGCCGTTCACGACCGGGGTGACGCGGTAGCTGTTGTCGCGAGTCAGGTCGGCGGTGGTGTCGGTGTAGTTGGTGCCGCCGGTCAGGACGCTCGCGTTGAGTCTCGTGTAGGTGCCGCCGGCGGCAGAGCGGTACACGTTGAAGCCGATGCCCTCCGGGTCCAGGCCCAACAGCCGCCAGGAGACGAGGACTTGGGCGGAGCCGCTGCGGACCGCCACGACTCCGCGGCCGAGGTTCTCCATCACCCGCGCGGCCTGCACGGTCGTGTCCGCGGAGGCGGGATCGGCGGGGCCGACGGCGAGGGCGGAGCAGAACGCGAGGGTGGCCGAGACGACGGCCGCCGCTCCACGGGATCGTAATGTCGCGAGCATGACAAGCCCTTTCGCTTGGTGGCGCGGTGGCGCGGGCCGGGTGGTGCGGCGCGATGGTTCTGTCCGTGCGAGAGGGGGGCGCTGATTGGTTAAGCGCTTCCATTGAGGGGATGGAAGCACTGAAGCGTGGGCGCGTCAAGGTTGCTGGAGGGGTGAGTGGCGGCGAAGTACCTCAAGCGGAATTGAGTGAGAAATACCTGTTCACCGCCATCCATAGACCGGTTCGACGGCACACCACTGATCACTGAAGGTCCGGCCGAGCCAAGTTCACACGCCTGAAAGCGTTTACATCAAGTCGTGTGACCCGGCCGACGCCGGAACCGAGGACACATCAGCCCCGCAACGCGCGACGCAGAATCTTGCCGGTCACCGTCTTCGGGAGGTCTTCGCGGATCTCGACCTGGCGCGGGTACTTGTACGCCGCCATCCGCTCCTTGCAGTGCCGGACGAGTTCCTCCGGCGTGCAGGAGTGGCCGGACTTGAGGCTGACGTACGCCTTGACCGTCTCGCCGCGCTTGTCGTCGGGGACGCCGACGACGGCCGCCTCCCGTACCGCGGGGTGTTCGGCGAGCACGTCCTCGACCTCGCGGGGCCAGACCTTGTAGCCCGAGGCGTTGATCATGTCCTTCTTGCGGTCGACGATGAAGATCCATCCCTGCTGGTTCATGAAGCCGACGTCGCCGCTCTTGAGCGCGCCACCGGGCAGACCTGCCGCGGTCTCCTCGGGCTTGCCCCAGTAGCCGGCGACGACCTGCGGCCCTTCGGCGACGATCTCGCCGATCTCGCCGAGCGGGATGTCGTTGCCCTCGTCGTCCTGGATGCGCACGATGGTCGACGGCACGGGGACACCGACCGAGAGCGCGCCCGAGTTCGGGTCGACGGGGGAGCCGGTGCCGAACGGGGTCGCGGTCATCGGGCTGGTCGTCTCGGTGAGGCCGTAGGCGTTGTGCACCCGGAGCCCGGTCGCGGCCAGGAACGCCTTCTCCGCGCTGGGTGAGATCGCGGCTCCGCCGGAGTAGAGCGATGTGAGCGAGCTGAACTTCTCCTGGGCGAAGTCCGGGTGATGGAGTAGCGCGTTCAGTGCCGTGATCGCCCCGATCGTGTACGTCGGCCGGTGCTCGACGAACGCGTCGAGCACCACGCCCGGTTCGAAGCGGTAGGCGAGCACGAGGGGCATCGGAGCCAGGAAGCTGATCGCGACGTGTCCGATCAGTCCGGTGATGTGGAACAGCGGCGCGATCCCGAACACCTCGCCGCCCGGCCGGAAGTGGAGAAAGTCCCGGTACACCGTGGCGTTGAACACGACATTCCGGTGGGTGTTCATCGCTCCCTTCGGGACCCCGGTGGTGCCGGAGGTGTAGGTGAGGAAGGCGATGTCGTCCGGCCCGAGCCCCACCGGGGGCGGGATGCTCCCCCGGTGCTCGGCGATGAACTCCAGCAGGTCCCGGGTCCCTTCGTGGCGCTGCCGGGTCACGCCGGAGAACAGCCGGGCGTCGTCGCGGGTCTGATAGTCCAGTTCGCTGGTGGTGAGCACGGCCTCGACCGGACTGGCCGGTACGACGTCCCGGCCCACCTCGTCGTACAGACTCTCCAGGCACACCAGGACCTTGGCGCCGGAGTCCGCGAGGAGATAGGTGAGTTCGCGGGCCCGGCTCATCGGGTTGACCGAGACCATGAACCCGCCGGCCTTCCACGCCGCGAGCATGCAGACCAGGAACTGGGGCACGTTCTGCAGATAGACCGCGAGCCGGTCGCCGCGGGCGAAGCCGAGTCCGCGCAGGCCGACGGCGAGCGCGTCGCTCTGGGCATCCAGCTCCGCCCGGGTCACGACGCCGTCGAAGTAGCGGATCGCGACGCCGTCCGGGTCGGCCGCCAGGCCGGCCCGGAACATCTCCAACGCGTTGGTGTGTTCGAGGGGAAGCTCGTCGGGCTGGTCGCCGTACCGGGCGAGCCAGGGGCGCTGATCGTAGACGGACATCGGCGGCCCTACTTCACGACGATGGGGTTGACCGGGGCGCCGCTTCCCTTGGCGATCTTCAGCGGAGCCGCGGCGTAGAAGAACTCGTACGTGCCGTCCTCGGCGCAGTCCTGGGCGAGCGCCTCCAGGTCGGCGATCTCGGTGAAGGTCACCCCGAGGTTGCGCATCAGGGCGCTGTGCAGCGGCAGCACCACGCCGTTGTTCGGGTCGGCGGTGACCTCGTTGGCGATCGTGTCGGTGACCAGGTTCGGGATCTCCATGTCGGCGAACTAGTCCACCAGTTCGGGGCTGTAGACGAGGCCGGGCTCGCAGAAGCCGTCGTAGAACTTGTCGCCCAGGTCGAAGAAGAGTTGCAGGTAGTTGGTGCGGATCAGCGGGATGTCGCGCTTGCGGAGCTCGACGCCCTGGTGGGCCGCGCAGGCGAGCAGGTCCTCGTGGCTGAAGGTCTCGGCGGTGTCGAGGTTCTTCTTCCCACGGAACCGCGCCATGTCGAGAAGCACGCCGCGGCCGACGACACCGCGCCGGGCGATCGGCTCGACGCTGGCCCTGTCCATGCCTCCCACTGTGGTGCGGGCGTCGTACCCGTTCCAGATCTTGCCGCCGTACCAGACATGGCCCAGGGCGTCGTACTGTGTCGAGCCCTGCAGGAAGGCGTCGATCTTGTCGTCGGCGTAGTGCAACCCGCCGGGGAACTGCGGCGCGTCCTTGCTGTCCCAGGTGGCCTCGTCCATGATCTGCGTGCGGACCGCAGGGGTCCGGCCCGGCCACACCGGGTCGCCCTTCGGGTCGCCGATCAGCCGCTGGATCGTGAAGACCTTGCCCGAGCGGATCAGCGCGGAGGCGGCGACGACCTGCTCAGGGCCGAGGTAGTTGAGGCCACCCACCTCGTCGTCGGGACCCCACTTGCCCCAGTTGCTGGGCGATCGGGCCAGCAACTCGTCCAGGCTGGGGGCGGCGTTCTGGGACATGGTTCCTCCGGGTCACTCAGGCGTTGCCGGGATGCGTGGCGCCTCCACTCCGGGCTCCATCCCCGAGTGAACGGCGTCACATCGGAAGTGAAACGCGCCCTACTGGTCCAGGTCGCGCGCCGGGGCGCATAGTTGTGTCGTCAATCCGCACAACCGGCCCCTCTCCGGTTGCCGCCTGCCGGCCCAGCCCTGTGCTCGGAAGCGAAAGAGGGCACACCGCGATGTATCAGATCGATGGCCTGGTCACCGGCGACCGGGCGACCGCGGGCGTCAGCGCCCAGGACGCGTGGCGGGACTGGTGCAGCGACGTGCACGGCGAGTTCGGCATCGACTTCCCCGCGGAGTCCTACCGGGGCCGCGTGATGCGACAGCGCACATCGACGTACCAACTCGTGTCGTGGACCGGCGAGTCCGAGCACGTGCGTCGCGAAGCGCGCGGTATCCGCCGCGATCCACGCGGCCACTACGAGCTCTTCGTCCCGCTGAGGGACCGGTTGCACGTCGGCAGCGACTCCGTGGACCGAGCACTCCAGACCGGGGAAATGGCCCTTGTGCCCATCGATGCGCCGTTCCACGTCGCGCACGCCGATGGAGCGGCCGCGCTCACGCTTCTCATCCCGTTCGAGCGGATCGATCAGCGTCTCGGCCTGGTCGCGCCGCGCGGACAGCGGATCGTCGGACGCAAGGGCCTGCCGGGCGTCACCCGTGACCTGCTGGTCAGCCTCATCCGGGAGCGCGACCACCTCTCCGGTGCCGAGTTCGACTCGGTCTGCGACCGGATCGTGGACCTGTTCTGCCTCGCCGCCGCCGGCGACGAGAAGATGCCCTCCACAAGCGGCACCACGGCGGTACTCGACGCCGTACGCCGGTACGTGCGCGAACACGTCACCGACCCCGACCTCTCCGTGGCCGCGATGTCCTCGGCGATCGGCTGGTCGTCCCGGTACATCCAGGCTGTACTCGCCCGCGAAGGCACCACCGCCACCGAGCTGATCCGTCACGAGCGGCTCGACCTCGCCCGCACCAGACTGAGCTGCCCGACGTTCGCCTCACAGAGCATCGCCGATGTGGCCGCGTCGGTCGGCTTCAGCTCCCCCAGCGCCTTCAGCAGCGCGTTCCGGCAGCACTTCGGTACCTCACCGCGCGAGGTACGCCGGCAGATCTGACCCGCGGCGCCTCCCGCACCGACACCTTCCACGGCGCCCGCTGTCGGCGCCCGGCCCGTACGCCGGCAGGGAGGGAGGTGAGGTACATGTGATGGCGACGCCCTCGCCGTAGATCTATCCGGGCAATGGGACGACCTACGTGCTCAACGCCGCGACGGCCCCTCGCGAGCCGGATACCTTCCTTGGACGATGCGCGGGTCTCGCCGGACACCGACGGCTGTCATCCCTGCTGCGGCAACATCTGCCGCACCGAGAAGAACATCGACGGGGACGGCGGTGACGAGCCGCCGTGACGTCAAGGCCCTTCGGAACGGGCGGGATTGGCCGTTCGCATGGCGAGTCGTGGGGCGACTTCCCTAGGCTGCGCCGGCATGAGGGGCGGCGTCCGCGACCGCCTCACGGAGGCAGGAGCGGGAGAGCACGAGTGGAGCCCTACAGCAGGCACGGCAAGTTGGTGCGGGACCGGATTCCGCAGATCATCCGCGAGGACGGGGCCGAGCCGGTCACCTACACCGCGGGCCGGGAGGAATACCGTGGTCGGCTGCGGGACAAGCTCGGCGAGGAGGTCGCCGAGTTCCTTGAGGCGGATGAGGACTCGGCGCCGGAGGAACTCGCGGACGTACTGGAGGTCGTGCGCGCGCTCGCCGCGGACCTGGGGATCGACGCGGATCAGCTGGAGAAGATCCGTGAGACCAAGGCGGCCGAGCGGGGAGGCTTCACCGACCGGATCGTCTGGACGGGCAACCGCTGACCGCAGGCCGTTCTGCAGCAGATCGTGTGGCGGGGCAGCACCAGTTCGGTGCGGTCCGGCGTGCGAGGCTGCTGCTGGCTGCGGTGGGCCGGGAACCGGGTGCCGGTGATTGCGAAGCTGGTACGGGCTGATGAAGACACCCAGGACCTCCCGCTGACCACGCTGACCGTGAAGTGGAGCATGTACGGCCGCGCGTCCTTCGCGCTCCCGCGAGCCCGCATCCTCACACCGCCCTGACCTCGATCACCGACAGGGCCGGATGCGTCGCGTGCGACGTCGAGTAATCCACGTGTCCCCTCCTCGGCTGAGCGGGTAGCCTCTCGCGGGTGGCGAACGAGGACGTGTTGCAGGATCACGCTCATCGGCAGGTCGTGCGAATCGGCGACACGGTCCGCAGACCCGTTCAACCCTGGACTGAGACAGTGCACGCTCTGCTGCGCCATCTGGAAGCGGTGGGTTTCACGTGTGCTCCGAGGGTCTTGGGGTTTGACGAGGAGGGCCGTGAGGTCCTGACCCATATCGACGGCGATTCAGGCCCGCTGGGCTGGGCCAGGGTCGTGGAGGACGAGGGTTTGAACGCCTTCGCCCGGCTGCTGCGCGACTACCACGACGCGACCGCGGACTTCCGCCCGCCGGCCGGAGCGGCCTGGGCGGCCGGGCCGGACGTGCCCGCCGCCGGTGACGTGATCTGCCATGGTGACTTCGGTCCATGGAACGTGGTGTGGCAGGGGTTCCGGCCTGTGGGAATCATCGACTGGGACTTCGCCCGCCCGGCGGCACGTCTGCACGATGTGGCCTACGCACTGCAGTACGTCGCACCGTTCCGGGGCGATGCCGAGTGCATGCGCTGGCTGCGCTTCCCGCAACCACCCGACCGTCGTCACCGCCTGGAACGGTTCTGCTCCGCCTACGGACTGTCCTCCACCGAGGGCATCGTCGATGCCGTCATCGACGGACAGCAGAAAAACATCGATCAAGTACGCCGACTTGCCGACGCCGGCCACCAGCCCCAGGCCACATGGGTGGCCGAAGGCTATCTGCAGGACCTCGAACGCAAAGTGGCATGGAGCCGGTCGCACCGGCATCTGTTCCGGTAACGGCTCCCCGCCGTCACGAGATCGGAGATCGCTGACAGAACCAGCGGAGCCCAAGGAATGGGCTCCAGCGCACGGAGTTCTCGACAGGTCCTTGGAGTTGCCGACCCGACTACGGCCGGCGCCGGCCGAGGCTCACGCCAAGAAGTCCTCGATCAGCTCAGCCGGGTTGGCGGCCTTGGTGGCCTCCTCCTCCCAGCCTGGGCAGTCCATGTCGAACACGACCACGGGCAGTGGGCGGCCGAAGATTCTATCGATGGTGCCGCTCGCGTGGAGGTAACGGGCGAGGTCGATGACGGCGTCGTGGAAGTGGAGTTGGAGGCGGTCGGACTTGGCGCGGATCTCATCGTCCTCCAGCGTCCGACCGAGATCGAACTCGCCGTCGTACCAGATGCCGAGGTTCCTGACCTCCTCCTCGTAGAGCGGGCCGCCGGCCTGGTCCTCAGGGACGTTGCCGAGCTTGTCAAAGCCGTTGAGGAGCCAGAAGGCATAGTTCCAGCGCACCTCCCAGGGATCGCAATTCCGGCGTATCCCATCCTCGTACTGGCTCTCCGTGTTGTAGCCGATGTCCACGTAGGGGTGGCGGTCGTCGGCGTCGATGCGCCAGATGTTGAAGGCCAGGACGTATATCTCACGCTTCAACTGCTCGGGGACGCGCTCCAGGATGCCGGTGGCGGCCTGCCGCAGATGCGTCTGGAAGGTCTTGTGTTGCGTCACAGCAGCAGCGTCTCACCCACCCGCCCCGAAGGTTCCACCGCCGTGGCTCCAGCCCTGGGAATGCATCGCCCCCCTGTCAGCGGTGTCCGTCGAAGAGAAAGCCTCGGTCGGGTGATCACTGCCGATCGCGGGCACGCCCATACCCCCCGTCAGCCCATCGCCCGGCCGGACGGCGCCAACGCCACGGCTCGGAGAGCCCGTGCTCACCCCCAAGGGGCCCTTCTCACCAGCATTCTGCATGAAACATTGCCCTCCAATAACTCAACGCAATATACCTTGCATATCGGCAGGGTCGTAGCTACGGTTCGGTCTCAATCCCAGCGGAACTCGCAATGACGCGCTTATCTCAGCAGACCCCCTTATTTCGCTACGTAACGTCACCAAATAGTTTGGCGACCAGCTCGTTCTGGACGGCATCGACCTGGACGTCAGTCCGGGCGAGGTCGTCGCCGTCATCGGCCCCTCGGGGTCGGGCAAGTCCACCGACTTGATCGACAAGACCTTCACCAAGGAGCCGTACGGCGTCGGTGTGAAGAAGGGCGACAACGACTTCGTCGAGTTCATCGACGAGACGTTGCAGCAGGCGTTCGACAACGTGCTGGCCGCACTCGTCTCAGTCGCCGCCGGGGCGGCCTTGGCCGTGGCCAGGGTCAGCCCGGTGGCCCCGCTACGCACCTCGGCGGCGGTCTATGTGCAGCTTGTCCGCAACACCCCGCTGACAGTGGTGTTCTTCCTGATCGTCTTCGCCGCACCTCGGGTGGACCTCACGGCGCCGAGCTACTTCCTCGCCGCTGTCGGCGCGCTGGGGCTGTACACGGCGGCATTCGTCGGTGAGGCGCTGCGCTCGGGAATCAACGCGGTCGGGACCGGGCATGGCGAGGCGGCCCGCGCCTTGGGACTGCGCTTCGGCCAGACCATGCGCCACATCGTGCTGCCCCAGGCCGCCCGGGCGGTGCTGCCCCCGCTGGGCAGCACATGGATCGCGCTGGTCAAGAACTCCTCGATCGCGGCCGGCTTCGCCCTGACCGAGCTGACCGCCACCAGCCAACGCATCGCGTTTCTCGCGCCGCAGGCGGTCGTGCCCGCTCTGTTGGTCATCGCGCTTGCGTACCTGCTGATCACCATTCCTCAGGACTCGCGGTGGAGTGGTACGAGCGAAGGACGGCGGCCTGATGGACACGACTGGACTCTTCGACCTCCCGGGCCCCCGCACCCGCCGGCGGATACATGTCGCCACAGCAGCCGCCCTCGTCGTCCTGGCCGGGCTGGTGGCCCTGCTTCTGATCCGCCTCGAAGGCCGGGGTCAGCTGGAGCCCGAACGCTGGGCCATCCTCTTCGATCCCGCGACCGGCGTTCCCGGCACACTGCTGGACGCCTTGCGGTCCACCCTTGAGGCTGCTCTCCTCGGCATGGTCCTCTCCCTGGCGGTCGGGACCTTGCTCGCGGTGGGGCACGGCTGTCCCCGAAGCGATTCGTACGCTGGCCCGCGACGATCCTCGTGCAGTTCTTCCGCGGAGTTCCGCTGCTGCTGATCCTCTTCGCCTACCTCGCCCTGACCCACCCTTGGTCTGGACATCGGCCTGCTGCCCACGCTGCTGCTCGGCCTGGTGGCCTACAACTCGACCGTGCTGTGCGAGGTCTTGCGCGCGATACGCCGCATGCTTCCGGCCATCGTCACCCAGTTGGTCATCCTGCTCAAGGACACCTCGCTGGGCTTCGTGATCGGATACGCCGAGCTGCTGCGTTCCGGCCGCACGCTGGTGGAGTTCTACGGCAACCGTTACGCGCTGCAGGGACCGCAACACCCCGGTCCGGACCCGGCGCCTCTGCTCGGGTCGATCCGCTGACTGCCGCGGAAGGCAAGGCGAACTCCTGATCGTGGGGGCGCCCGTCTCGCCAGGCGCCCCTGCACCAGCCCCGTCGTGTGGCGATGCGCGAGCCCTTGTTTGCAACAAAAATTGCAGTTCATCTCCAATATGCAAGTTTTAATGGCGTGCCGTACTTTGGTCCTCGTGAAGGAGTCGTGGGCTCGTGACGATGCATTCGGTGACACTGGCCGCCAATGAAACGCTGCAAGCGCGGCGCGCTGCGGGAGAGAAGGCGCTGCACCTGGGCTTCGGCGAAGCCGGGCTGCCGGTCCTGGACTCGGTCGGCGCGGTGCTGGCCGGGGCGGTCGGGCGCAAATGACTACGGTTCTGTCGTTGGGTCCCTGGAGGCGCGTGAGGCGGCTGCGGGATGGTTCTCCCGGCGGGGCCTGTCGACGCGTCCGGAGCAAGTCCTGTTCGCGCCGGGGAGCAAGTCACTGCTGTTCGCGCTGCTGGCCGCGCTTCCGGGGGACGTGGTGTTGCCGTGCCCCTCCTGGGTGGGCTACGCGGCCCAGGCCTCGCTGCTCGGCAAGCGGACCATTGATGTGCCCATCCCCGCGGAGGCAGGCGGTGTGCCCGATCCCGCGGTACTGGAGCAGGAACTCCGGGAGGCGCGTGAGACCGGTGCGCGTCCGGGAATTCTCGTGCTGACCGTCCCCGACAATCCGACCGGCACCGTCGCCCGGCGCTCACATGTCCAGGCGGTGTGTGAGATCGCGGAACGCTGGGGCCTGGCGATCATCGCGGATGAGATCTACCGGGAGCTGGTGCACGACGGGGTGGCTCCCAGCGCGACAGAGTTCCTGCCCCAGAACACGATCGTGACCACCGGCCTGAGCAAGTCGATGGCGCTGGGGGGCTGGCGGATCGGTCTGGCCCGGGTGCCGGACGGTGAGTGGGGGCGGAAGCTGCTCTCGGACCTGGTCGGTGTGGCCAGTGAGATCTGGTCGAGCCTGGCGGCACCGATGCAGGCGGTGGCGGCTCATGTGCTGCAGGACCCGCCCGACGTGCTGAGGCACATCGAGCGGTCGAAGAGGCTGCACGCCGCGGTCGCGCGGGCCGTGCACGCGGAGTTCGTGACCGCCGGTGCCGTGTGCCGCGAGCCCAAGGTCGGCTTATACCTGTACCCCGATTTCGAGCCGCTCCGGGCGTCTGGGCGCCCTGGCCGGGAGCGCCGGCAGCTTGAGAGTCGGGGCATCACCGGCGGGGCGTCCCTGGCCACAGCCCTGCTGGAGCGGCACGGTGTCGGTGCGCTGGCAGGCGAGGCGTTCGGTGACGCCGAGGACGGGCTGCGGGTGAGGGTGGCGACGAGCCTGCTGTACGGGGAGTCCGAGGCGGAGCGCCGGCAGGCACTGAACAGCGCGGACCCGGTGGCGCTGCCGTGGATAGCGGCGTCGCTGGAACATCTGCGCGGCGCGTTGGGAAGCCTCACCGAACAGGGCTGAGCCCGGCGGGAGGTGGAAGGGGGTGGCTCGGCGCTGCCCCCTTCCACCTGCTCACTTGCCGGGGGCGGTGTACACCGCGAACTGCTCCAGTAGTTGCTCCTCTATGAGGAGGGTCGACCGTGCTTCATGACCGCGCGCTTGCGCCACGCCGGTTGCCAGCGCCTGGACCAGGGATGTGAAGGCGGTCATCGAGCGCAGAACGGACGCGCCTGCGGCGTCGACGTAGAAGACATGGTCCGCCGTGGTCGCCAGCGGGGATGAAGGGTTGTCGGTCAGCGCCACGCAGCGGGCACCGCGTGAGCGGGCCCATTCGGCCCCCTTCACCGTCTCCGCGCTGTAGCGGTGGATGGAGATGGCGACGAAGCAGTCGCCCTCGCGGACACGGCGCAGCTCGTCGGTGAGGCTCCCCGATGAGCCCGTGAGGGTGTGGACCTCTTCGCGCAACATACGCAGCAGGTAGCCCAGGAGATAGGCGGGAGCGTGGCATTTGCGCAGCCCCAGCACGTGAACGCTGGGCGAGTCCGCCAAGGCGGAGACCGCCCCTTGCCAGGTTTCGGGGTGGATGCGGGCAAAGGTACGGGCAATATTGGCCTGATCAAGGGCGACCGCCCGTTCGAGGGGGTCGCTTCCCTCCGCGCTGAGCTGCTCCAGGTGGTTGTAGCGGTTCAGCAACTGAGCCTGCTCGCGCAGTTGTTCACGGCACAGCCGTGTCAGCCCGGGGAAACCCTCAAGTCCGAGCGCGTTGGCGAACCGTACGACGGTCGCCTCGTTGACGCCCACGGCCGAAGCCAGCTCGGAGACCGTCATGAAGGCCACACCCTCGGGGTCGGCCATGACGCGATCGGCGAGCAGGCGTTGTGATCGAGTCAGGGTTGTTCCCCGCCGGCGCAGCTCGGTGAGGAACTCGTCGTAGGACCGGGGGGGAGACTGCGGTCGGGAGGCCATGCCTGGATTCTCTCCTAGTCGGGGCGAGTGACAGACCGCCGGGCTCGCCGGGGGCGGGTATTTCGTACTGCCGGACGGCAACTGGCAGCCGACGCACCCATGTCATGGGCCCTCCGTCAAACCCGGCCGAGCCTCACCTTGCATCGGTAGCCATACACGAGAATGCTCGTGACACTTGCAAACTTAGCACTAGATGCAATGCTCATTGCGAGATGCAGCGTCTCAAGGGCTTCGCTCGGCTTAGACGTCGTCTCATTTGGCGCGCTGGGTAGTCTGCCCGTGTGGTGATGGTCGAGCGCATGGTGCCGGATGAGTTGTGGGAACTGTTCGAGCG
>NZ_JBSFVY010000055.1:0-46021 GCF_053592555.1 Streptomyces sp. NPDC002643 | reverse complement strand
GTTCCCCGCGCCCCTGAAAAGCAGGGGCCTGCGGCCCTGCAGTCGGCCCTGCGGGCCGATGAAAAAGCGGGGCGCAGCCCCCGCTTTTTCAGGGGCGCGGGGAACTGCGCGAGCAACTACGAACCACCCGCACCCGCTACACAACCTCACCCCCCGAGCTCTACCGCGACACCCGCCCCCGGAGGGACCGCGCCGCCGTCAACTCATCCGGCGTCAGAAGCAGTTCCTCGCGGCGGGTGCCCGACAGGGTGACGTCGACGGCGGGGAACACCCGCCGCTCGGCGAGCGCGAGGTCCAGGCGCAGCTCCATGTTGCCGGTGCTCTTCAGCTCCTCGAAGAAGAAGTCGTCGGCCCGGGAGCCGGTGTCCACCAGGGCGGTCGCGAGGATGGTCAGCGAACCGGCCTCCTCGGTGAGGCGCGCGGCGCCGAACAGCCGCTTGGGCCCGTGCAGCGCGGCGGCGTCGACACCCCCGCTGAGCGTCCGGCCACCGGAGGCGGCCGCGTTGTTGTGGGCCCGGCACAGCCGGGTCAGGGAGTCGAGGAGGATCACCACGTCCTCGCCCGACTCGACGAGCCGCTTGGCGCGCTCCACGACGAGTTCGGCGAGCGCGATGTGCTGCTTGGGCGCGCGGTCGAACGTCGAGGCGTACACCTCGCCCCGCACCGAGCGCCGCATGTCGGTCACCTCCTCGGGCCGTTCGTCGACCAGGACGACCATGAGGCGGGCCTCGGGGTGGTTGTCGGCGATCGCGGCGGCCAGCTGCTGCAGCAGTACCGTCTTGCCGGTCTTCGGCGGGGCGACGACGAGCCCGCGCTGGCCCTTGCCGATCGGGGCCACCAGGTTGATCAGCCGGCCCGTCGGACCGCTCGCCGGGTGTTCGAGCCGCAGCCGCTCGCGCGGGTGCAGCGGGGTGAGGTCACCGAAGTGCGGGCGTCCGCGCAGGGCTTCGGGCGTACGGCCGTTGATCGACTCGATCTCGGTGAGGCCGCGCCGGCCGTCGCGTACGCCTTCGACGGTGTCGCCCTTGCGCAGGCCGTACCGCCGGATCAGCGCGGCCGGCACCGGTGGATCGGAGGGGCCGGGCAGCCCGTCGGCACCGCGCAGATGGCCGCCCTGTCCGCCCGGCGGGATCTCCAGGACCCCGCCGATCCGGACCGGGGGCTGCCGCTGGGCGGAGGTGGATGTGGAGGTGGGTTCGAGTGTTGATGTGGGGGTGGTCATGGAGGTGGTCCTTTCGAGGACTTCACGGAAGCCGCTGACGCATGAGGAAGGGAGGAGAGAAGGCACCCACCTGCGGGTACGCGCGTTTTCGGCGGTACGCGAGAGGTGGTGCGGTGAAGCCGATGAGCCGGTCGAAGTCGTACGTCACGACTGGCGATTGGCTGGAGAGAACTCGACCTCGGGAGACGAGGTGAGAGAGACGGCACCGGCGCCCGGAACGGGGCGTAACACATGTGCCGAAGCCAGCGTACCACCAATCGTCGGGCGGCTTTAGTGATTTCCTTACCCGTGGCTTTTGAACTGATCACATCGGTGCGCCGTACTGAGAGGGACGGCGGCTCTGCCCACCCGAGCCCGGACCGCCGTACCGCCAGCGGTCTTCGCACGGAAGGAACATCGGGTGACGCTCTCCACGCGCTCAGGTCAACTGCCGGACACGGACGAGGCCGAGACCGCCGCCCCCGAACCGGCGGACGGTGATCGTGCCGAGCCTGTCGGACCGGATGCCGAGCCTGCCGGGCTCGAAGCCGAGTCCGCCGGGTCCGATGCCGAGCCCGCTGGGTCCGATGCCGAGTCCGCTGGACTCCGGCGTCGCATTCGGGCGTATCCGGCGGCGCTTCGGCGGAGGTATCCCGTCGCCGCGCGGGGGGTGTCCTGGGGTGTCACCGCGGTCGCGCTGCTGCTGGTGCTGTTCGCGCTGCTGATGCCGGGGAAGGTCGAGTACTTCACGGCGCGGCAGTTCTTCCGGCTGCCGGTGGAGCCGATTCTCGGGGCGGCCCTGCTGCTGGTGCTGCCGCGTCGGACGAGGCTGGTCGCGGCGGTGGCGACGGGGCTGTTCCTGGCCGCGCTGATCGTCGTGAAGGCGCTGGACATCGGCTACAACCAGTTCCTCGGACGCGGCTTCAACGTGGTCCTCGACTGGGGGCTGCTGGACGACGCCGAGTCGTATGTCGAGGACACCCTCGGCGGCACGGGCGCGATGATCGCGGTGGTCGCCCTCGTCGTGCTGGTCGTGCTGCTGTTCGCCGGGATGGCGTGGGCGATGGTCCGGCTGACGAACGTCCTGGTGGCCAACCGTGAACGGGCGATGCGGGGCACGGTCGTCGCGGGCACCGTGTGGATCACCTGCACCGCGCTCGGACTGACCACCGTCCAGGACACGGCGTTCGCCTCCCGGAACACCATCGGTTTCGTGCAGGACCGTTGGGCCCGGGCGCAGGAGACCCTCAAGGACGAGGCCGCCTTCGCCAAGGAGGTCAAGAAGGACAGGTTCGCCGATGTCCCCGCCGATCAGCTGCTGACCGGACTGCGCGGCAAGGACGTCATGATCGCCTTCATCGAGAGCTACGGCCGCGCCGCCCTGGAGGACCCGGCGATAGCGCCCGGCGTGACCGCGACCCTGGACGCGGCCCAGGGCGACCTGGACAAGGCGGGGTTCGCGGCGAAGAGCGGCTGGCTGACCTCGGCCACATACGGCGGCAGCAGCTGGCTCGGCCACTCCACGTTCCTCACCGGCCTGTGGATCGACAACCAGAGCCGCTATCGCACCGTCACCGCCGGCGAACGCCTCACCCTGCCCGGCGCCTTCGACAGGACCGGCGCCTGGCGGACCGTCGGCGTCGTGCCCGGAGTGCAGTACAACTGGCCGGAGGGCGACTTCTACGGCTTCGACCAGGTCTACGACTCCCGCGACCTCGGCTACCAGGGCCCGAAGTTCAGCTGGTCCACCATGCCCGACCAGTACACGCTGGACGCGTTCAGGAAGCTGGAGGACGCCAGGAAGGGCCGTAAGCCGCTGATGTCGGAGATCATCCTGACCTCCAGCCATCAGCCGTGGGCGCCGCTGCCGAAGATGGTCGGCTGGGACGAGGTCGGCGACGGGTCGATCTACAAGGACATCGAGAAGGCCGGCAAGGACCCGGCGGACGTCTTCACCGACCCCGTGAAGGTGAAGGAGGAGTACGGCAAATCCGTCGAGTACTCGGCCCAGGCGCTCCTGGAGTACATCGAGAAGTACGGCGACGACGACACCGTGCTCGTCTTCCTCGGCGACCACCAGCCCATGGCAAGCGTCAGCGGCAACGGCGCCGACCACGACGTCCCCGTGACGATCCTGGCCAAGGACCCCGAGGTCCTGGACCGCATCGCCGACTGGGGCTGGTCCGACGGCCTCCGCCCCGGCGACGACGCCCCCGTCTGGCGCATGGACTCCTTCCGGGACCGTTTCCTGACGGCCTACGGATCGGAGCCGGGCACCAGCGCCTCCCCCAAGCAGTGAGCGTTCTTACAGACCGCCTTCACCGATCCCCGCGCATACCTGCCATATGAACGCCCGATGGGCCTGAACCGTCGCTTTCATTGTTCTGTTCCCGGGCCGTCCCTACGCTTCCAGCACCGCACTTGGGCGGCAAGGGACAAGGGACTTGGCAATCATGGGTCGACTGCGCGGGAAAATCGCCTTCATCAGTGGAACCGGTGCCGGAATCGGACGGGCGGCGGCCGAGATATTCGCGGCGGAGGGCGCGCAGGTATTCGGCTGTGACATCGACGTGGACGCCGCCGCGGAAACCGTCGAAAGGGTGGGGAAGGCCGGGGGAGTGATGCGTTCCCTGGCGCCCGTGGACCTGTCCACCGAAGCGGGCGCCGGGGAGTGGCTCGCCGCCGGGATCAAGGCCTTCGGCGGCATCGACATCCTCTACAACAACGCCTCCGCCCTGCGGAACGGACCGTTCGACGAACTGTCGGCGGACGACTGGTACTTCACGATCCGCAACGAACTGGACATCCCGTACTTCTGTACGCGGGCCGCCTGGCCGCATCTGATCGCCCGCGGCGGCGGTGCCGTCCTCAACGTGGCCTCGGTGGCCGCCGTACGGGGGGCGCCCTTCATGCCGATGGTTCCGCACGGTGCCGCCAAGGGCGGGGTGCTGGCCATGAGCAAGCACCTGTGCGCGGCCGGCGCCCCGCACCGCATCCGCGTCAACACCATCGCCCCCGGTATGACCCGCACCTCGGCGACCGCGCCCTTCCTCGACGACCCGGACGGTCCCAGGGCGCGGTTGGAGGCCCGCATTCCCGTCGGACGGGTCGGGCAGCCCGAGGACATCGCCCGCGTGGCCGCGTTCCTCTGCTCCGACGAGGCGGCCTTCGTCAACGGCGCCAACCTCATGGTCGACGGCGGCGACAGCGCGATGGCCGGCTGAGACATGGACGTGGAGACGGGCCGGGACAGGGCCTGCCGACTCGACCACGTGGGCGTCAACGTACGTGACCTGGCGGCCCAGACCGCCTGGTACAAGGGCGCGTTCGGGCTGCGGACCGTCTTCGAGTTCACGCTCGAAGGACCCGGCCTGCGCGGTGTCGTCCTGGCGCATCCGAACCTGGGCTGGCGCATCGAACTGCTCGCCCGGCCGGGCTCCACCCCCGGCCCGCGCCCGCCGGACCCGCTGACCGCCTCCCTCACCGAGGGGTACGGGCACTTCGCGGTCACCACCCCCGAACTCGATCCCGTCCACGCGGCCCTGGTGGCCCACGGGGCGGGCGAGGTCATGGCACCCGGGCCCTCACCCGAGCCCGGAGTACGTATGGCCTGGGTCGCCGACCCAGAGGGAAATCTCATCGAACTCATAGAGAAGAACGCGGAGTGAGGGCACGCACATGACGGATTTGAGCATGCTGAAAAAGCTCGACAGAGGAACCCTCATAGCCTGCTGTCTGGCGGTGGCGGCGGCACAGTTGTGCATTACCGTGCCCTCGCCGATCAACGGAGAGATAACCTCCGAATTCGGCGCCTCAGCCTCCCAGGTGGCATGGGTGACGTCCGCGTTCATTCTGCCCACCGCGATTCTTGAACTGAATTTCGGTGTGGTCGGCGACATCTTCGGCCGGAAACGCCTGCTGGTCCTCGGCGGATTCGTCCTCGCCCTCGGTGAACTCCTCAACGCCACCGCCCAGTCGATCACCATGCTGTGGGTCGGCCAGGGAATCGCCGGTATCGGTGCCGCCGCCCTCTTCCCCTCCTCGCTCGCCGTGATCGCCGCCGCGACCCCCGACAAGCAGGACCGGGCCAAGGCCGTCTCCACCTGGGCCCTGAGCATCTCCCTCGCCTCCGCCGCGGGCCCGCTGTCCTCCGGTGTCCTCGCCACGGTCGCCGACTTCCGCTGGGCCTTCGTCCCACCCGTCGTCCTCGGCGTGCTCGTCGGTGTCGTCTGCTGGAAGTGGGTCACCGACTCCAGGGCACCCGAGGGCCGTTCGCTGGACTGGCCCGGCCAGATCACCATCGCCGTCGCGCTCACCGCGCTGCTGTGGGGTGTCATCGAGGGCTCCGACAAGGGCTGGGCCGACCCCGCCATCATCGGCGCGCTGGTCCTCGCGGCCGTCGCCCTCACCGGGTTCGTGTTCGCGGAGCTGCGCTCGGACTCCCCGATGATGAACCTCTCCCTGCTGAAGATCCCCTCCTTCGCGGCGGCCGCCGTTGTCGCCCTGGTCGGCATGCTCGGCTTCATCGGCACCGCCTACTGCGTCTCCATCCGCCTCGGCGCGGTGATGCACCTCAGCGCGCTCGATGCGGGCATGCCCTTCGTGATCCTCCAGCTGATCCCGCTGCTGCTGGCACCGGTGCTCGCCAGGATGCTCAGCCAGGTCGACGCCCGCTGGCTCCTCGCGGGCGGTCTGCTGCCGATGGCCGCCGGGCAGTTCTGGCTGGCCGCGATCCCGATCACCACGACCTCCCTGTCCGCCTTCATCGGCCCGGTCCTGCTCCTCGGCGTCGGCTTCATCTGCGTGGTCTCCTCGCTGACCCAGGCCGCCGTCAACGCCGTACCGATCGAGCTGACCGGTATGGCCAGCGGTGCCACCAGCCTGGTCCGCGAGTTCGGCCAGGCGCTCGGCCCGGCGGTCATCAGCGCGGTCGCCATGAGCACGGCGTCCGCCCAACTCGCCGGCAAGCTCACCGGCCCCGCCGCCGGCATCAACGAGGCGGGTGGCCCCCTCGCCGTCGTCAACGTCCCCGACGCCGGCGCCGAGGCCCAGGCAGCCGCCCAGGACGCCCTGGCCAGCGGCCTCGCCCTGGGGATGACGGTCTGCGGCATCGCGTCGTTGGTGGGCGCGGCGGTCACCCTGGTCCTCGTACGGAAGAGCTCCGCGCGCCGGACGAGCGGGGAACCGACGGCACAGGCCGCGGTGGTGTAGGGGCACACATGGTGGGGGGAGGGCCCTGGACGACTGTCCAGGGCCCTCCCCCTCGTGTACGGTCAGGCGTCCAACGCGTTGGTGATCGCCTTCACCCCGCCGTGCGCCGCGTACCCCCCGTCCACCGTGATCTCCGCCCCGTTGACGTACGACGACTCCTCCGAGAGCAGATACACCACCAGCGGCGCCACCTCGTCCACGGTGCCCGCCCGGCCCTGCGGCGTCATCGACAGATGGGCCTCGACGAACACCGGGTTCGCGGTGGTCATGAGCGGGGTCTCGATGTAGCCGGGGTGGATGACGTTCGTACGGATGCCGCGCGGTGCCAGCTCCAGCGCGGCCACCTTGGACAGGCCGCGCAGGGCCCACTTGCTCGTGGTGTACGCGACGGCGTGATGCGCGGTGAGGCCGGCGACGGAGCCGATGTTGACGATGGAGGAACCGGCGGGCATCAGCGGCGCCAGAGCCTGGATTCCCAGCATCGCACCCGTGGTGTTCACCGCGAACGCCCGGTTCCAGTCGGCGAGTCCGACCTCGCCGAGGCGGGCCCGCATGGGGATGCCGGCGTTGTTGACGAGGCCGTGCACGACCTCCAGTTCGGCGGCGAGGGCGGCCCAGTCGTCCGGGGAGGACACATCGAGGTGCCGGTAGCGGACGTCGAGGCCGTCGGCACGCGAGGACGAGGCCAGCTTCTCGCCGACCTCGTCGAGTACGTCCGTCGCGACGACCGTCGCGCCCTCCCGGGCGGCGGCCACGACCTCTGCGGCCCCCTGTCCCTGCGCGGCTCCGGTGATGACGACGGTGCGGCCCGTCAGACGCGTACGGCTCACGGTCTTCTTCCTCCCAGCGGCTCGGGGTCCACCCCCTCATACCAGGAAAGGGGGCCACCCCTCACGCTAGGAAGCCGGGGCGAGCTCCGGAAACGCGTCATCGCCATGGCTGGCATCCATGGCGCCGATCCGCCGCACCGGCGGCTCGTCCAGACAGGCCCCCACCCGCCGTACGGTCTCACGCAGCCAGCGGTGGGCTGGGTCGGAGTGCCGGTTGTGGTGCCAGTACATGGCCTCCACGAGCGGCACCTCCGGGAACGGCGTCGGTACGATCGCGCAGCGCGCGAAGCCCTCGTAGCGGCGGGCCAGCCGCTCGGGGACCACGGCGACGAGGTCGGTGCCGCTGACCAGGAACGGCAGCACACTGAAGCCGGGCGTGGTGACCTGCACCTTCGGGGTGATGCCGAGGGTCTCCAGCTGGCGGTCGGCGGGGGTGAGGCTCTTGCCGATGGCGCAGGCGGCGTGCGGCATCTCCGCCAGATCGCGCAGCCCGAGCCGCCCGTCCACCAGACGCGGATTGTCGGGGTCGACCAGACAGACGAACCGGTCGTGCATCACGGCCTCGCTCACCCCCGGCAGCTGATAGCCGAGCGGCACGATCATCAGGTCGTGGCAGCGCAGATGCGTCTCGGTCTCCAACTGGCCCTCGACGATCGGGTGGAAGTCGATCCGGACCCCGGGCGCCTCCTCGGCGATGACCCGGAGCAGCGGCTCCACGAGCACGGTCATCACATAGTCGGACATCACCACCGAGAAGCGCTGCCGACTGCGCCGGGGGTCGAAGCACCGCGTCAGTGACAGGGCCTCCTCCGCCTTGTGCAGGGAGGCCTGGACGACCGGCAGCAGCCGTTCCGCGAGCGGCGTCAGCTCGTACTCACGGCCGACCCGCACCAGCAGCTCGTCGTTGAAGTGGCGCCGCAGCCGGGCCAGCGAGCCGCTCATCGCGGACTGGCTGGTGTTCAGCCGGACACCGGCGTGGGTGACGTTCTTCGCTTCCAGGAGTGCTTCCAGCGCCACCAGAAGATTCAGGTCGATCGCTCCGAGACCCATGGTGTGTTCCCTTCCGGCCGCGTCGTAGAAGCCCGGTGAAATCGGAGCGTAACGAGCGGTCCCCCACCGAGGAAGGGTCCGGGAGGGAACTCACAGGGATGCGATGACAGTCATCGGAACGGGGGATACCCGCAGGTCATGGGCGGGGTGTACGGCCTCGCTCCCGGGCCCGCGGAAGGTAGGCGTCCGCCCGGCCCGGCACGATCCGGTTGGACAGCGTGCCCAGCCGCTCCACGCTCAGCGTCACCTCGTCGCCCGGCTTCAGCGGCGGCGGCGTACGCTCCCCGACCCGCCCCCAGAACTCCGCGAGCGCCCCCCAGCCGCAGGTCCCCGACCCGAGGACGTCCCCCGGACGGACCCAGGTGTCACGGGCCGCGTACGCGGTCATCTCCTCGAAGGTCCAGGAGACATGGGCGAGGGTGTCCCGGCCGATCAGCTCACCGTTGAGGGTGACCGTCATCTCCAGATCGAGGAAGCCGTCCGCGTCCCGCCGGTCCTCCACCTCGTCGGCGGTGACCAGATACGGGCCGAGCGTGTTCGCGAAGTCCTTGCCCTTGGAGAAACCGAGCCCGAGGTTCTTCTCCGGCTTCTGCAGATCACGCGCCGACCAGTCGTTGAAGACCAGATAGCCCACGATGTGCCCGCGCGCCCGCTCGGGAGTGAGATCCCGGCCCGCCCGGCCGATGACGGCCCCCACCTCCAGCTCGAAGTCGAGCACCGAGCAGCCCGCCGGGACGGGCACCTCGTCGTACGCCCCGTACGCCGCGTGCGGATTGGTGAAGTAGAAGTTCGGGGCCCGGTACCACTCCTCGGGCACGTGCTCCAGCCCGTCCAACGCCTTCGACACGCCCTCGATGTGCGCCTCGAACCCGACGAAGTCCCGGATGGAGGGCGGTTTGAGCGGCGGCAGCAGCCGTACCCGATCGGTGGTCAAGTCGCTTGCCGCACAGAGCGCTCGGGCCCCGGCCTCGTGCAGCTCCTCCCGTTCGATCAGCTCCAGGACCGTCGTGCCCACCGGCAGCGGATGGATGACCTCGCCCCGTACCACCCCGGCGCGCTCCACGCCCTCGTGCTCGTATGTCGTGAACCGCATGTCTCACTGCTCCCAGTGGTTGGTGTTGGTGACGGTGCCGGCGCTGAGATGGCCGGCGAACAGGCCCTTCGGGTCGCGGACCGCGCGGATCTCCTTCAGCCGCCGCCACTGCTCCTCACCCATGAACCGCAGCTGCCGCACGGTGAAGTCGGAGTCGCCGAGGTACTGCCCGGCGGTGACCGGCCGCAGCTCGGCCATGGCCTCGTCCAGCCAGGCACGCAGCTCCGCGTCCCGGCCGGGCTCGTCATGGACGACGTACGAGGCGCAGTAGATCTCCGACTGCAACGAGAAGGCCATGTCGGGGAGTTGACGCAGCGGGGCCATCGAGAACCAGATGGTGAAGCTCTGCCGGGTCGGCAGCTCGGTGTACGCCTTGCGCATGGCCGGGACGACCCGGTCGGCGGGCCCGGTCAGCCAGGCGTTGTCGACGAAGTAGCGGTGGCCCTCGGGGTTGGCACCGCGCTGGTTGTCGAGCTGCTCGGCGAGGGTGGTGGGTTCCGCTTCGACACGGAAGAGCGCCCGGCCGGCGTACGGGCCCGCGTGCAGCGGGGCCAGGGCCTCGGCCGCCTCCTCGGGGGTGTCGGTCATGGAGACGCCGGTGACCAGCAGGACCGGCTCGTCGCGGTCGGGCGGGGTCTGGGTGAGGGCGACGATCTCCACCAGGTCGGACACCGTGTGGTGCATCCCGTGCAGCCAGGTCATCACCTCGTCGAAGAGGTCCAGCGGATACGCGTGGACGGTGTGGGCGAGATGCCTCGGCAGGGGCCGGGTGCGCAGGTGGAAGCGGGTGACCACGCCGAAGAAGCCCGGGCCCGCGCCGCGTGCCGCCCAGAACAGATCGCTGTTGCGCGACTCGTCGGCCCGCACCAGCTCGCCCTCGGCGGTCACGACGTCGAGGGCGACGATGTTCTCCGCCGCCCAGCCCCAGCCGCGCGCGTTCCAGCCCTGACCGCCCTGGAGCAGAAAGCCGCCGATGCCGACGGAGGGGCAGTGCCCTCCGTTGAAGAAGCGGTCGAACCGCCCGAGATACGGGTTGAGTTCGTCGCCGCCCTTCACACTGGGCGTCGCCGTCACCAGACCCGTCTTCGGGTCGTACGCCATCTCGCGGAAGCCCCCGAGGTCGATCAGCAGGGCGTCCTGCCGTACCGACCAGGCGGCCCAGCTGTGCCCGCCGGAGCGTACGGCCACCTGCCAGCCGCGTTCCAGGGCCAGTCGGACGCCCTCGACGACGTCCCTCTCCGTGAGCGCTTCGAGCACGGCGGCGGGCGTACGGTCCGACGGGCGCCGCGCGTTGAAGACCCGGCCGAGGCAGGCCTCCTCGAAGCCCTCGTCGCCGGGGAGGTGGAGGGTGCCGGAGAAACGGTTGGTGTCCATGGGGGCGCCCCTCACTTCATCGCGATCGGGTTGACGGGGGCGCCCACCGCTCCGGTGACCGGCAGCGGGGCGGCGACCAGCAGGAACTCGTACACCCCGTCGGCCGCGCAGTCCGCCGCCAGCTCCTCCAGATCCCACATCTCGCCCAGCGGCAGCCCCATGTTGGGGATCGCGATCTGGTGCAGCGGCGACATGGCGGGCTCGGCGAACTCGTACGGCCGTACCTCAAGGCCCCAGGTGTCGGAGGCGATCGCGGCGATCTCCGTGCGGTGCAGCCAGCCGAGCGTGGTGAACGACAGTCCGGGCGCGTCCCCGGCCGCGTACGCGCCCCACTCGCCGAGCCGCCGCACCCGGCCCAACTGCCCGGTACGGACCAGGACCAGATCACCGCGCCGTACGGTCGAGGTGGCGCCCTGGGCCTCGACGGTGGCCCGCAGGTGTTCCTCCAGGATGGGGAAGCCGTCGGGGAGTTCGCCCCGTTCGTCGCCGACCGCGCGGCCCACGTCCAGGAGGACTCCACGGCCGGTGAACGCGTCCGCCATGTGCTCGATACCGGTCACCGAGTCGCCGTCGCCGTTCACGATCGTGCAGGGACGGCCGTTCCACGCCTGCTTGTTGTCGAAGATATGGCCGAGGCCGTCCCACTGGGTGGACGCCTGCAACGGCATCACCACATGGTCGTCCGCGCCGCCGAACCCATGCGGGAAGCCCTGGGTGCCGGCCGCCGCGTCCGACCCGGTGTCCTTCATGTAGTGCACCGGGTTGATCCGGCCCCGGAAACCGCGCTGCGGGCCCGACTCGTTGAACTCCAGCGCGAGCGAGAACGACCGCCCGCGCCGGACCAGCCCGGCCGCGTGCGCCCGTATCGCGTCATCGATGTGGTTGAGCGTGCCGAGCACGTCGTCGTCGCCCCAGCGACCCCAATTACGGTACGCGGCACGAGCCTTGGCCAGCTCCTCCTCGATGGGACCGAGCGGTGTGGGGGTCATCGGTTACGTCCTTTCAGCAGCAGGTCGAGGGCGTTGCCCCCGGCGACGGCGGACCGGTCGGCGGCGATCAGCCCGGCGGCGTCCAGCCGGGCCACCGGGTCGTCCACACCCATGTCGAAAGGGTGATCCGTACCGAGGACGACCCGGTCCGCGCCCACCACCTCGATGAGATGGCGCAGACCGCGCGGGGTGTACACCAGCGAGTCGAACCACATCCGCCGCAGATAGCGGCTGGGCGGCTCGGCGCAGCCCCGCGCGTCCGCCTCCCGTACGTGCCAGGCGTGGTCGGAGCGGCCGACGTAGGTGGGCAGATAGCCGCCGCCGTGCGCCGCCACCAGCTTCAGCCTCGGGAAACGGTCCAGTACGCCGGTGAAGATGAGATGGGACAGGGCCACGGTCGTCTCCACCGGCTGCCCGACCGTGTTGCCCAGGTAGTGGGTGGCCAGCCGCTCGCCCAGTGAACAGCCCCACGGGTGCACGAAGACGACCGCGCCCGACTCCTCGGCCCGCCGCCACACCGGGTCGTGTACCGGGTCGGCCAGCTCGCGGCCGTCGACGGTGGTCGAGACACTGACCCCGTACAGGCCGTGCGTGCTGACCGCCTCGTCCAGTAACTCGACCGCCAGAAGCGGGTGTTGGAGGGGTACGGTCCCCAGGCCGTACAGCCGGGCCGGTGCCTCGGCGCAGTGCGCGGCGACCGCTTCGTTCACGGTGCGGGTGAGCCGTACGGCGAGGTCCTCGTCGGCCCAGTAGTGGTGCATCGGCATCGGGCCGACGACCTGGATGTCCACGCCCATCGCGTCCAGGTCGGCCAACCGCGCGTGCGGATCGGTCAACCTGACGGTCAGCCGCTGGAGTTGGGCGCGGTTGACGGCCAGGGAAGCGGGGGAGTGGGCGCGTTGCTCGGCGGCCAGTTCGGCGGCGAGACCGTCGGTCCCGGCGCAGAGGGCGTCGGCGGCGGGGACCGCGAGATGGCCGTGGAAGTCCACGACCGGGGTCGGACCGGTGGGCCGGACCACGACCGGGGTCGGACCGGTGGGCCGGGCCGGGCTCATGCGGCGGCCGTCAGGTTGCGCAGGGTCCGGGCCACGATGCCGCCCGGGTCGGCGCCGGGGGTACCGGGGTTGATCTCCCACTCGGCGAGCCGGAGCGAGTTCTCCAGGACCATACGGACCCGGGGCAGCCGCCGGGCCATGAACGCGGCCAGCGCCCGGTCGATCGGCTCGTCCCCGGTGACCAGCTCCGCCAGCAGCACCGCGTCCTCCGCGCACATCGCCGCGCCCTGCGCGATCAACGGCGGACAGGCGTGCGCCGCGTCGCCGATCACCATCGCCCGGCCCCGGTACCAGGGCTCGTCGACCAGGATCGACTCCAGCCACCGGTAGTCCACCGCCGTGTCCTTCGGCAGCGAGGCGATGATCTTCCCCCAGGTGCCGCCGTACCCGGCGCCGCGCTCCCGGAGCAGCGACAGCGGGGCCCGGGGGCCGATCAGGGAGGCGTCCAGGTTGGTGTCGAGCAGATACGCGTAGCAGCGGTCCGGGGAGATCGGGCTGTAGCCGGCCTTGTAGCGGGGGCCGCCGTAGTAGATCTCGGCGCAGTGCATCTCGGCGGGCCGCTCGGCCACCACACGGAAGATCGACATCCCGACGGGTTCCGGCCGGGCCGTGATGCCGATCATCGACCGCATCGTGGAGTGGATGCCGTCGGCGCCCACCATCAGGTCGTACCGGCCCGTCGAACCGTCCGTGAACGTCACGTCCACGTGCTCCGGCGACTGCGCGAACCGCTCCACGCTCAGGCCCAGCCGAACGCTGACGCCATGGGCGTGGACCGCGTCGCACAACGCGTCCTGAAGGTCCGAGCGGAGCGCTCCCGCGGTCGCCGGGAGGTCCTCGCCGCCGGTGCGCGGGGTGGGGATGTCGGCGATCGGCTCGCCGTCGGCGCGGAGCATCCGCAGGACGTCGAAGGGGACGGCACGCGTGAGGACGCGGTCCAGTACACCCACCGAGCGGAGCGCCTTCAGGGCGTTGCCCTGGAGGGTGATGCCGTGGCCGACGCCGAACCAGCGGGAGGAGATCTCCACGAGATCGACGGTGACGCCGCGCTGGGCGAGGGCCAGGGAAAGGACGCTGCCGGATATTCCGCCGCCGACGACAAGGACGTGGTTGATGGGCATGAGGGTCCTTAGGCGGTAGGGAGACTGCGGTCGTCTGTGGCTGGTCGCTTCCCGTTCTCGACTTCGCTCGTGAGCGGGAGGGACCCCGTCGCGGCGGAGCCGCCCAGGTCACGGCCCCGCTGTGGTGCTCCGAGACTGGGTCGAGGGCGGTGCGGGGTCAACGGATCGAGGCATCGGCAAAGAGCACGTCATCCATCCCGTACGGCGATGGGCCGCTGATCACTTGGCCTGCGGGGCACTGATGGCAGGCATCGCGGATCGCCATTTCCGCCGTCGCGCCGCGCTCCCTAGCGTCGAAAGGGCGCAACCACGTTCCAGCGAACCCCACCCGCCGGTACCTCTCGCGAGGAGTACGCCCGTGCCCGACCCCCTCCCCACCCACGCCGGCCCCTTCGCGCTCGGCACCTTCGCCGCCGCCGACCGGCCCGGCCCCTTCCCGGGGCTCGTCGTCGGCCCACGGGTACGCGACCTCTCCGACCTGGCCCCCTCCACCCGGGCCGTCGTCGAGGAGTGGGACGCCCTCTTCCCCAGACTCACGGAACTCGCCGGCGTACAGCGCGGCGACGACCACTGGTACGACCTCGTCGCACTCCGCGTCCTCGCCCCGATCGAGCCGGGCCAGATCCTGCAGAGCGGCGCCAACTACCGCAAGCACGTCGTGGATCTCGTCGCCGCCGAGAAGGAGAGCGTCCACGGGGCCACACCCGAGGAGGCCCGCGCCGACGCCGAGCGGATGATGGACGAGCGGATACGGAACGGAGTGCCGTACGTCTTCCTCGGCTCACCGCGCGCCATGTGCGGCCCCTACGACGACATCGTCCTCCCCGAGCGGGGCGAACAGCACGACTGGGAACTCGAACTCGCCCTCGTCATAGGCAAGTCGGGCCGGAACATCCCGGGGGCGGAGGCCATGGAGCACGTCGCCGCGTACACCGTCTGCAACGACCTCACCACCCGCGACCGCCTCTACCGGCCGGACCTGAAGGCCATCGGAACGGACTGGTTCACCGCCAAGAACGCCGACACCTTCCTCCCCACCGGCCCCTTCCTCGTCCCGGCGGCCTTCGTCGGCGACCCGGGCGACCTGCGGATCACCCTGCGCCACAACGGGATCGTCCGCCAGGACGAGTCCACCAAGGACATGATCTTCGACATCCCCCGGCTCATCGCCTACGTCTCCACGACCACCACCCTGCGCCCCGGCGATCTGCTGCTCACCGGTTCGCCGGCCGGGAACGGCGCGCACTGGGGGGTTTTCCTCGCCCCCGGAGACGTCGTGGAGTCGCAGATCACCGGCCTCGGCCACCAGCGCAACACCGTCAGGAGCCTCGGCACCACCCTCAGGAGCGTCGGATGACCTTCCAGCCCATCACCCATCTGCGCCATGTCGACCTCGCCGTACCGGACTTCGACACCCAGCGCGCCTTCTACGGCACCACCTGGGGCCTCACCGAGGTCGCGGGCGACAGCGGTATCGCGTTCTTCGCCGCCGAGGGCAGCCCCGAGCAGTACGTCGTCCGTATCCGCGCGGACGAACACAAGCGGATGGACCTCGTCGCCTTCGGGGCCGCGTCCGTCGCCGACGTCGACGAGCTGGCGCTGCGGCTCGGGCGTGACGGCATCCGACTCATCGGTGAACCGGGGGCGTTGGACACACCCGGCGGGGGCTACGGCTTCCGGTTCTTCGATCCGGACGGGCGGGTCGTCGAGGTCTCGGCGGACGTCGCCACCCGCACCCACCGCCGGATCGAGGAGCGCGAGGCGATCCCCGTACGGCTCTCGCACTGCGTCGTGAACTCCCAGGACCCCGAGCGGCTGCGGGACTTCTACGTCCGCCACCTCGGTTTCCGGCTCACCGACACCCTGTACTCCACACACATGGGCGACCTCATGTACTTCCTGCGGTGCAGCCCCCTGCACCACTCCTTCGCCATCGCGCGCGGCCCCCATGTCTCCCTGCACCACGCCTCGTTCGAGATGCGCGGCGTCGAGGAGTACATGCGCGGCACCGGGCGGGCCCTGCGCGCCGGGGCCCGGCTGACCTGGGGGCCGGGGCGGCATCTGGCCGGCGACAACACCTTCGCGTACTTCCACGACCCGCACGGCAACACCGTCGAGTACACGACCGAACTGGCCGTCCTGGAGGAGGACATGTGGCATCCGGGCCGTTATGACGTGGACGACCCGATGACCCAGGACCAGTGGGGCACCGCCGATCCGATGAGCGAGTCGGTCGCCAAGGAGCAGTTCAACGACCCCGATGTGCTCTTCGAAGCGCCGCCCGTCTGACCGCCCCCTCAGATCCTCGGAACCCTTGAGAAAGGCCGCCGTTGTGGCAGAGACCCTGAAGAACGCCGTCCCCAAGGCGGAGGTCACCGCCTCCCTCGACCAGGTGCGCGAGACCGTGGCCGGCGTCATCGCCGACATCCGGGAGCGCGGGGACGACGCCGTACGCGCGTACTCGGAGAAGTTCGACAAGTGGAGCCCGGAGTCCTTCCGGCTGGGCGACGAGGAGGTCGAGAAGATCGTCGCGTCGGTGCCGCGGCAGGTCATCGACGACATCCGCTTCGTCCAGGAGCAGGTGCGCGCCTTCGCCCGTCGTCAGCTCGACTCCCTCGGCGAGTTCGAGGTGGAGACCCTGCCCGGGGTGCGGCTCGGTCAGAAGCACATCCCCGTGCGCGCGGCCGGCGCGTACATCCCCGGCGGCCGCTACCCGCTCACCGCCTCCGCGCACATGACCGTCGTCACCGCGAAGGTCGCCGGAGTGCCCCGGGTGGTGGCCTGTACGCCCCCGATCCACGGGGAGATCCCGGCGGCCACCGTCGCCGCCATGCATCTCGCGGGCGCCGACGAGATCTGGCTGCTCGGCGGGGTCCAGGCGGTCGCCGCGATGGCGGTCGGCACGGACGCCATGCGCCCCGTCAATCTGATCGCCGGGCCCGGCAACGCCTATGTCGCGGAGGCCAAGCGGCAGTTGTTCGGGGAGATCGGCATCGACCTGTTCGCGGGACCGACGGAGATCCTGGTCCTCGCCGATGACACCGCCGACCCCTTCGTCTGCGCCGTCGACCTCCTCTCCCAGGCCGAACACGGCCCCGATTCCCCGGCCGTCCTCGTCACCACCTCCCGCGAGATCGCCGAGCGCACCCTCGCCGAGGTCGAACGGCTGCTGCCCACCATGCCGACCCGCGACTACGCCGAGCCCGCCTGGCGCGACCACGGCCAGGTCCATGTCGTCGACACCCCGGACGAGATGTACGCCCTCGCCGACGACCTCGCCTTCGAACACGTCGAGGTCCTGACCGCCGAGCCCCGCCTCGCCCTCGACCGGATGACCCAGTACGGCGCCCTCTTCCTCGGCGAGGGCACCTGTGTGTCCTTCGGCGACAAGGTCATCGGCACGAACCATGTCCTGCCGACGCGCGGCGCCGCCCGCTACACCGGTGGCCTCTGGGTGGGGAAGTACCTCAAGACGGTCACCTACCAGGAGGTCACCGACAGCGGCTCACAGGCCCTGCTCGGCCGACTGTGCGGGCGTGCCTCCCGCGTGGAGCTGTTCGAGGGCCACGCCCGCTCCGGTGACGTCCGGGCCGCGCGGGCCGCCGGGGACGAACTGCCGTGGAACGCCGGATGAGCGGGGAAGGCCGGGGCAGGGGTGCCGACCGGACGACCGTGGCAGGGCGTACGGCGCTGATCACCGGCGGAGGCGGACCCCTGGGCCGGGCCTTCGCGCTCGCCCTCGCGGCTGAGGGCGCCCGTGTGCTCCTCGTCGGCCGTAACGCGGAGGCCCTCGCGGAGGCGGCGGCCGAGGTCGAGAAGGAGGGCGGCAGGGCCCGTACGGCGGTGTGCGATGTGTCCGACCCCGCCTCCGTACACGCCCTCCGGGCCGAACTGGCCGACGAGGACGTGTCGTTGCTGGTCAACAACGCGGGAGTCGCCGGGCCGGTGAAGCCGCTGGTCGACATCCGGCCCGACGAGTGGGACGACGTCTTCGCGGCCAACGTACGCGGGGCCTATCTGCTCTGCCGGGCCTTCCTCCCGCCGATGATCGCGGCCGGACGCGGTGACGTCGTCAACGTGGCCTCCGTGAGCGGCAAGCGGCCCCTGCTCAACCGCACCCCGTACACCGCCTCGAAGATGGCCCTCCTCGGCCTCACCCGTACGCTCGCCGGGGAGGTCGGCCCGCTGGGCGTGTCCGTCAACTCCCTCTCGCCCGGCCCGGTTCGGGGCCCGCGCATGGACCGTAACTTCCGCCTCATGGCACAACTCACCGAAGTGACCGTGGAGCGGGCCGAGCGGGACTTCGTCTCCCGTGCCGCCCTGAACCGCCTGGTGGAGCAGGACGAGGTCGCCCAGGCCCTGCTCGCGATGCTGGCCATGCCCGGGTTGTGCGGCGCGGACATCGACCTTTCGGCCGGGATGATCGCACCCGCCTGAGTGAACACCCCTGGCCCACCGGCTCCATCGGTCGGCACTCTGGACAGCAGTCGGAGCGCGCGGGCCGATCGAGGGACCGCCGGAGGGGAGCCGGGCATGGCGGCAGAGAACATCGACGAGGTCGTGGACGGGCTTGCCGGGATCGTGCGGGAGGCCGTCCGCGCCCGTGACCGGGTCGGGTACTTCGCGGCGCTGTACCGACAGGTCACCGTCGAGGTCCGCACGGCCATCCACGGTGGACTGTTCGACGACGGCGCCCGAATGGACCGCTTCGACACGCTCTTCGGCAACCGCTACTTCGACGCGTACGACGCCTGGCGCCGCGACCGGAGCGGGCCGCGTTGCTGGCGTGAGACCTTCGGGCTGCTGGACGACGCCGACACCGTCATCGTCCAGCACCTGCTGCTCGGCGTGAACGCGCACATCAACCTCGACCTTGCGGTCGCCGCCGCCCGGACCGGCCCGGGCGAGGCCATCCACGCGCTGCGGCACGACTTCCTGCTGATCAACGACATCCTCGCGCGGGTGCTGCTGAAGGTGCAGGACTCGATCGGCGCCCTCTCACCGCTGATGTCACTGCTGGACCGGATCGGAGCCCGCACCGACGAGCGCATCCTCGACTTCAGCGTCCGCCGGTCCCGTGAGGAGGCCTGGTTCAACGCCGTCCTGCTCGCCGGCCAGAGCGAGGAGCAGCGCGAGGCCACCATCGAGCGCCTCGACGTCCGGGCCGCCGTCCTCGCCCGGTTGATCACCCGCCCCGGCGGCCTCGCCAGGCCCGCCCTGGAGTTGATCCGGAACACCGAGAGCGACGATGTCCCGGCCGTCATCACCCACCTGGACAACGCCCTGCGGTGACCCTCCGCCCGGCAGGGGACACGGAGAGGCGATCACATCGGCGGCCACGACTGTGCGCACACTGTGTGATCGCCATGCGCCCGGCGAACCGATGCCTCGGATCGCGTTCCGGGATGTGCGGGAGAGACCGCTGTTCCCTTCTGTCCAGGGCTGATTCACTCCTTCCTGAGCGCCCCCCGTGCCTCGGCCGAGCCGGCCATGGGTCATCCCCATGGCCTGTGCCGTCGGCCGCGTGGTCACGCTGTGCGACGGCGCACTCGAACTCAGGGAAGGCAAGCAATGACGCTGATCACCCGACGCTCGGTCCTCATCGCCGGCACCGCCGCGACCGGAGCCGCTCTCCTCCCGACGGCGGCGGCAACGGCCTCGGCCGCGACGACAACGGCCCCGATCGGCACCGCGACGGCCGCGACCGCCACCGGCGGCACGATCACGGTCGGCTCCGGGGAGACGTACGAGATCTCCGCGACCACCCGAGTGAGCCGACTGACCATCGCCGAGGGAGGAAAGCTCGTCGCCCCCGACGGGCACGGCCTCACGCTCACGGTCGACGGCGTGGAGACCGGCCAACTCCTGACGGAGACCGGCGGCACCGAGACCCTGATCCAGGCGGGCACCTACCGGGGCGATGTCGTCCTCACCGTCACCGAGGCCAACCCGGTGACGTTCGAGACGCTCACGTTCCCCTTCCGGCAGGCCCTGTACGTCGACGCCGACGGAGTCGCCCGCGCCAGGTCCGTCCTCTCCGGCGTTCTCGGCGGCCGGCTCACCGACGCCTACGCGCGGAACGTCTCGATCACCTCCACCGGCGAGTGCTTCGACGGCGTGTACGTCACGGACGCCGCCTACACCCTCCACCGGCCCACCATCTCCCTCACCGGGAACGGCCGTTGCGACTTCGTGGGCTACGGCGCCGCCGTCGTCGGCGCCGGAGCGGCCACCAGACTGGTCGTGGACGGGGCACGCATCGACACCAAGGGCGCCGTACGTACCGGTGTCATCGCCGACGCCGGAGCCGACGTCGTCGTCAAGAACTCCCGTATCCACACCCGCAACGGCGTCCTCCCCGACGACTACCAGGCGACCGTCGACACCAAGTACATGCAGTCGGCCCCCTGGATGCTCGGCATCGACGGCAACGTCCGCGCCACCAACCTCATCGGCGCCGGCAGCCGGGCCACCTACGTCAACTCCACCGTCCTGTCGGAGACCTGGGGCGCCCTGTCGGTGGAGGGCGGCAGCGGACTGCGGCTCACGGCGATCAACAGCACCGTCGGGAACACCGGCACCTACGGCTACGGCACCTACGCCATCGGCGACGCGACCGTCGAGGTGCTCGGCTCACGCTTCGACGTCGGCAGCTACGCCACCATCTGCGCGGGCCCCGCCGCCACCGTCCACTACGGCGACAGCACCCGCGAAGCCGTCGCCGCGCTCAACACAGAACTCGAACTCGGGCTGAACGAGGCCGAGTTGGCCGCGATCCCGGTCCGCAACACGGTCGTGGACTCGGGCCACTTCGGCTATATGTTCTTCGGCACGGGCACGCTGACCCTCGACGGCGGCACGGTCATCAACTCCGAGAAGGCCACCTTCCTCAACAAGGGCCAGCAGACCACCATCACGGTCGACGGCTCGAACGGCGCACGCCTCAACCCGCGCAACGGGATCATCCTGCAGATGATGGAGCTGGACGACCCGGGCCCGGTCATGGTCGACGGCAAGCTCCTCAACAACGGCGTCTACACCGAGCCGACCGACGCCCCCACCAAGGACACCGCGTTCGACGTCACCGCCGTCCACCCCACCGACGGCGCGGCCACCTTCACCTCCATCGCCCTGAACGGCGACTTCCACAACGCCATGCGCAAGGGCAAGAACATGGTCCTCACCTTCGAGGACTCCACGATCCGGTCCGTCATCACCTCCTCCGAGGCCAAGCACCGGGTCACCACCATCGACGCCTCGAACTTCCACGAACTCGGCGAGGTCACCAACACCGCCCGGGCCACCGTCAACAACGGCGTGATCGTCCACCTGAACTCCGGCTCCTCGTGGACGGTCACGGGAACGTCGTACCTCACCCGGCTGGTCCTCGACGGCGACGCGAGCGTCCGCGCTCCACGCGGGAAGTCGCTGACCATGACGGTCGACGGGGTGACCACGGCCGTCGAGGCCGGGCGGACGTACACCGGGGCCCTCGTCCTGACCGTCCAGTAGGGCGCCCCGCCCGGGCCGCTTGGCCGGCCGCCTAGCCGCCGATTTCGAAGATCCCGTAACCGAAGCCGCGCGCCGTGATCAGGCCGTCGTCGAACGTCACACCCGCCGCCTCCAGCGTCCGGCGGGGCGTGGCGTCGTACGGGCAACTCGCCTCGCCGCGCCTGGGGTTGACCACGACCAGGAAGCGTCCCCCTCGCACGTACACGAACGGGTACCCGGTGTGCGGCACCTGGAGCGAACCGGTGGAGCCCAGCTCGGGTGTGGTGCGGCGCAGCGCGATGAGGCGGCGTACGAGGTTCAGGAGCGAGGTGTCGTCGGCGCGTTGGGCGGCGACGGTGGGGCGGTCGGGGGCGGGGTCGACGGGGAGGTAGAGGCGCTCGGCCGGGGCGGTGGAGAAACCGGCGTTCGGGGTGTCGTCCCACTGCATGGGGGTGCGGCACCCGGCTCGGTTGTAGCGGGGCCCGAGGACGCTGCCCTCCTTGTCGGGGAGGCCCGGGATGTGGCGCATACCGATCTCGTCGCCGTAGTAGATCGCCGGGAGCGTCGGCCAGGTGAGCTGGAAGGCGAAGGCGGCCGGGAGCTGTTCGGCGGTGCGGGGGCCGCAGTTGAGGCGGGAGAAGTCGTGGTTGGCGGTGGGGAGGGAGATGGAACCCCGGTTGCCCACCGCCGTGGCCGCCCGCTCCCAGGCCTCGACGAAGGGGCGGGGCGAGCCCCCGCCGTCGGGGTCGAAGAAGCAGTCGAGCGGGTCCCAGACCTCGTTGACCGTGCCGTGGTTGTTGTTCCAGAGGGAGCGCAGGGCGAGGCCGTCGGTGGGGCCGCCGAAGTGCAGGAAGAAGTCGGCGTGGAAGCCCGCCGGGATCGACACCTCGGGCTCACCCCACTCGGAGAGCAGCGCCGCCTGAGGGTGCGCGGCGTCCAGCCAGTGCCGCACCTCCGTCCAGATCGCGGAGGTCTCGGCCTTCCCCGGGTCGTCCTTCACCAGCGAGGCGGCCATGTCCACACGGAAACCGGAGACACCGAGGCTCAGCCAGTGGTCCATGATCGTGCGCAGGGCGTGCCGGTTCGCGCGCGGGCCCTCGGCGTCGACCGGGAGCCGCCAGGGCTCGGCGGGGTTGTCGCGGGCGTAGCCGAAGTTGAGGGCGGGCTGGGAGTCGAAGAAGTTCGGGAGGTAGGCGCCGGGGCGGGAGCCGGGGGAGTCGACGAAACCGTCCGGGCGGCCGTCCGCCGTCCAGATGTAGCGGTGGTCGTCCGGGTCGTTCGCGGAGGCCCGGAACCACGGGTGGTCGACGGAGGTGTGCCCGGCGACCAGATCGAGGAGGACACGGATACGGCGCCGGCCCGCCTCGTCGACGAGCTTGGCGAGGTCGTCGTCGGAGCCGTAGCGCGGGGCGACGGTGAGGTAGTCCGCCACGTCGTAGCCCGCGTCGCGGAACGGCGAGACGAAGCAGGGGTTCAGCCAGACGGTGTCGACGCCCAGCCAGGACAGATGGTCGAGGTGCTCGGTGATCCCGGCGAAGTCCCCGATGCCGTCCCCGTCGGAGTCGGCGAAGGACTGCGGATAGATCTGGTAGAAGACGGCGTCGGCCAGCCAGGTCGGGGCAGGACGGAACGAAGTCATACATCGGACGATAAGCGAGCGCACCCCCCGACCGCTGCCCCCGGCTTGGGCCTAAGCTGACGTGATGTTCTCCCCGCAGGGCCCCAGCCTCCGCGAACTCGCCGTTCAGGCGCTCTCGTCCGTCGAACACGGCTATGACCTCCTCGCGCCGAAGTTCGACCACACCCCGTTCCGCACCCCGGACACCGTCCTGGACGCCGTATGGGCCGCCCTCTCCTCCATGGGCCCCTTCCAGCACGGCCTCGACCTGTGCTGCGGCACCGGGGCCGGGATGGAGGTCCTGCGCGAGCTGTGCGAGAAGAGCGTCACCGGGGTGGACATCAGCGCGGGGATGCTGGCCGTGGGGCAGGAACGGGTACCGGTGGCCGACGGGCCCAGCGTCTCCTGGGTGCGCGGCGACGCCCTCGCGCTGCCCTTCGGGCCGGACTTCGACCTGGTCGTCAGCTTCGGGGCGTTCGGTCACTTCCTGCCCGAGCAACTTCCCGCGCTGTTCGCCCAGGTCCACTCCGTACTGCGGCCGGGCGGCCGTTTCGCGTTCCCGCTGCCCGCGCCCGCGCCGCCCCGCTCGCCCTGGTACTGGGCGGCACTCGGCTTCGACACGGCGATGCGGGTCCGCAACGCGCTGTGGCGACCGCCCTTCGTCATGTACTACCGGCCCTTCCGCCTCGGCCTCGTCCGCACCGAGCTGGAACGGACCGGCTTCACCGTGGACCTCTTCGCCCTGCCCGAGTTCGGCCACCGGGCCGACGGCAGCCCACGGTGCCGCATGGTCGTGGCGACCCGCTCCGAGCCGTCACCGCCGCCCGCGCCGATAACCGGATGAACGACGGCCCTGGCGTTGTTAGCATCGCCGACATGGCACGAGGTATCTGGTCGCAGAAGGTCCGTTCCGCCCGCTGACGGCGGCGCCTTACCCTGCTGAATCCGCGCTCGCCGTCCCGGTTCCCGCCGGGCGGCCCCTTTCGCTGCCCGGCTCCCCTGCGAGCTGCGGAGCACCCGTTGAACCTCAACCCCACCCCCCGAGCCATGACCACGCCCGTCGAGGCGGGCGACAGCGCGCACATCCGTGTCGAGGGCGTCACCGTCACGCGAGGGTCCCGGCGTGTCCTGAACGACGTCTCGGTCACCGTCTCCGCGCGGTCGCGTCTCGCCGTCGTCGGAGAGAACGGCCGGGGCAAGACGACCCTGCTGCACCTCCTCGCCGGACTGCTCACCCCCGACGAGGGCACCCTGCGACGGGCCGGCACCATCGGACTGGCCCGGCAGGAACTCTCCGTACGGGACGGCGAGACCGTCGGCACCCTCACCTCCCAGGCGCTGGCCCCCTCCCTCGCGGCCCTCGCCGCGCTGGACGAGGCGACCCTCGCCCTCGCCGACGGTGCCCCCGGCGCCGACGACCGCTACGCCACCGCGCTCGACACCGCCACCCGGCTCGACGCCTGGGACGCCGAACGCCGCATCGACGTCGCCCTCGAAGCCCTAGGCGCCCGCGTCGACCGCGACCGCCCCCTGTCGACCCTCTCCGTCGGCCGGCGCTACCGCGTACGTCTGGCCTGTCTGCTGGGCGCCCACCACGACGTCCTGCTGCTCGACGAGCCCACCAACCACCTCGACGCCGACGGCCTGGACTTCCTCACCCGCAGACTGCGCGAACACCCCGGCGGCCTCGCCGTCGTCAGCCACGACCGGGCGCTGCTGCGCGCCGTCGCCGACCGGTTCCTCGACCTCGACCCGACCCGCGACGGCAGGCCACGCCTGTACGCCGGGGGCTACGACGCCTGGCAGGACGCCCGGCGGCGGGAACGCGAGCGCTGGGAGCAGGACCACGAGGAGCAGCAGGCCGAGCACCGGCGGCTGCGGGAGGCGGTGTCCCGGGCCCAGGACCGGCTCTCCACCGGCTGGCGGCCGGAGAAGGGCACCGGTAAGCACCAGCGGCAGTCCCGCGCCCCCGGCGTCGTACAGGCACTGCACCGGCAGCGGGAGGCCCTGGAGGCGCACCGGCTCGACATCCCCGAGCCGCCGCCGGTGCTGCGCCGGCCCGATTTCGGGGTCCGGCCGGGGGCTCCACAGCTGAGGGCGTACGGCGTCGAGGTCGCCGGGCGGCTGGCCGGGCCCGTCGACCTGACCCTCGACGGCGGTGACCGGCTGCTGGTCACCGGGCCGAACGGGGCCGGGAAGTCCACGTTGCTCGCGGTGCTGGCCGGTGCGCTCGCACCCACCGCCGGGCGGGTCGTGGCGGCGAGCGGGGCGCGGATCGTCCGGCTCACCCAGGAGACCGCCGAGCAGGACCCCGCGCTCACCGCGCACGAGGTCCACGCCCGTCATGTGGGACGCCTGGTGGCCGGCGGTGTCCTCCGCGACAGCGAGGCCGTCCCGCTGCGCTCCCTCGGCCTGCTGGACTCCGAGGCGCTGCGCACCCCGGTCGGCCGCATGTCCCAGGGCCAGCGCCGCCGCCTCGACCTCGCCCTGGCCCTCACCTCCCGCCCCGGCCTGCTCCTCCTCGACGAACCCACGAACCACCTCTCCTCGACCCTCGTCGACGAACTCACGGAGGCACTCCACGAGACCGACGCCGCGGTCGTCATCGCGACGCACGACCGACAACTGCTGCGGGACTTGTCGGATTGGCCGCGGCTGGAGGTGGGGTGAGGACCGGGACGAGGAGGGGAAGGGCGTGCCCCGGCTTCTTGGCCGACCTTTCAGGTGGACCGTCGGCTGACAGGCCGGCCCACGCCATGACGGGGGCAGGCAGGCGCGGTGGCGGGACGGCGCGGCGGGCGGGGAGGCGGCGTGGCCGGGGGGAAGCGGCGAGGCGAGGTGGCGCGGTGGTAGGGCGGTACGGAGGGAAGCGACTGGGCGGCGAGGTGGCGCGGTGGCAGGGCGGTGCGGAGGCGGAGGCGACTGGGCGGCGAGGTGGCGCGGTGGTACGAGGGGCGGGGGCGAGGCGACAGGGAGGTGGGGCGGCAGAGCGGCGGCCCCCTGACGCCCCACCTCGCTTGGCCCCGCCCACGCCGGTGCGGCCCACCGGCGCCGCCCGGCCGTGCCTCTCCCGACCGCGCCCCTCCCGCCCCCTCAGAGCGCGCTGTACACCGCCTCGACGAGCGCCGTCTTCCGTGGATCGTCGGCGATATGCGGCCCCATGCGGTTCATGACGTAGCCGATGGAGAGGGTGGCCTCGGGGTCGGTGAGGCCGAAGGAGCCGCCGTAGCCGTCGTGGCCGAAGGCTCTGGGGTTGGGGCCGTACGAGCCGTGCGGGCCGCTCAGCCACAGGCCGAGCGCGACCTCGGTGTCACGGCCGAAGCCCGCCCCGAGGACCAGGTCACGGCAGACGCCCTGGCCCTCGCGGACCCGCTCGGCGGCCTCCGGTGACAACACCCGCCGCCCGGCCCAGGTGCCGCCCAGCGCGAGTACGCCGTACAGCGCGGCCACGGCTCGTGCGGTGCCGTGGCCGTTGGCGGCGGGCACCTCGGCGGCCCGCCACTCGGCGGTGTTGGCCTCGGCGGCCCCGACCACCGGGTTGGCGAGGGCGGCCAGCGCGGTGGGGGTCAACTGGGCGAAGACCGCGGCCTGTTCACTGGTCGTCGCGGCCCGCGGATGCACCAGCTCGGCGGCCCGGCCGGCCTCCTTCTCCGGCAGCCCGATCGTGAAGTCGATCCCGAGCGGCCCGGTCACCTCCCGCTCCAGGAAGGCGCCCGGCATCAGCCCCGACACCCGCCGAACCACCTCCCCGACGAGGAAGCCGTACGTCATCGCGTGGTACCCGGACCGCGCGCCCGGCTCCCACCAGGGCTCCTGAGCCGCCAGCCGCTGGGTCGTCAGCTCCCAGTCGCACAGCTGGGCGAACGAGTGCGGCTCACGCGGCCCGGCCAGCCCCGACCGGTGCGACAGCAGATGCCGTACGAGGACCCGCTCCTTGCCCGCCGCCGCGAACTCCGGCCAGTACGAGGCCACGGGCGCGTCGAGGTCGAGCAGCCCCCGGTCGGCGAGGATGTGCGCGCACAGGGCCGTCGGACCCTTGGTCGTGGACCACACATTGACGACGGTGTCCCGCTCCCAGGGGCGGGTGCGTGCCGCGTCGGCCCAGCCGCCCCACAGGTCCACCACGGTCTGCCCGCCCAGCGTCACGGTGACCGCCGCGCCCAGCTCGTCACGGTCGGCGAAGTTCTCCACGAACGCCGCCCGCACACCCTGGAACCGTGCCTCGCAGTGACCTTGTACGTCAGACACCTCGGGTACCTCGGACATGCGTCGCCCCTCCGCCTTCCACCCTCACCGGTAGACCCGGGCAGGATCACCCGAGCCCCCAGAACGTACCGACTGGTCGGACAGGAGGGAAGCCGTCCAGCTGTGGACCGGGGAGGCCGGCGCCTCAGAGACGCGACGCCAGCCAGCGCAGCTTCGTCGCCTCCTGGTAGGGGCCGCCGCCCTCGTGGTCGTTGAACTCGTAGACCTCGATCTGCTTGTCGTCGTCGGCCCAGGCGTTGAACGCCGCGAAGACCGTGGAGGGCGGACAGGTCTGGTCCTCCAGGGCGGCGGAGAACAGCGCGGGCGCCCGGCCGCGCGCGGCGAAGTGGACGCCGTCGAAGTAGGCGAGGGTGTGCCGGACCTGCTCGGTGTGGCCGCGGTGGGTCTTGAGGTACTTGCCGATCTCGCGGTACGGGTCGCGGTCGGTGAGGGTCGTCGAGCGCGGGAAGTCGCACAGGAACGGCACATCGGGGGCCACACCGACCAGGTCGGGGACCAGACCGCCGACCGCGATGGAGATACCGCCGCCCTGGCTGGAGCCGAGCACGACCGTACGGGAGGCGTCGGTCAGGGGGTGGGAGCGGGCGGCCTCCACCGCGCGTACGCCGTCGGTGTAGACACGGCGGTAGTAGTAGTTCTCGGGGGCGTCGATGCCCTGTGTCATGAAGCCCGGGAAGGCGGGGCCGCCGCCCACCGGGTCGGGGGTGCCGCCGCCCCCGCCCCAGGCGCTGCCCTGGCCCCGGGTGTCCATCACGAAGTGCGCGTAGCCCGCCGACGCCCACAGCAGATGGGTGTGCGGGAGGTTGCGGCCGCCGCCGTAGCCGATGAACTCCACGACGGTGGGCAGCGGTTCGGTCGCCCCGGCAGGGAGGACCAGCCAGCCCTTCACGGGGTGGCCGCCGAACCCGGAGAAGGTGACGTCGTAGGTCTCGACCGTCCTCAGATGGGTCTCGACCGGCTCGAAACGGGCGTCGAGGTCGTGCTCACGGGACTCCTGGAGGGTCTTCGACCAGAACGCGTCGAAGTCCTGGGGTTCCGTTGAAGCGCTTCGATAACCACGGAGCTCGTCCAACGGCAGGTCGAACAGGGCCATGAAGGACCACCTTTTGAGTTCTGAGGTGCGGATGATCACACCGTACGTGGGCGTCGCGGCCCCGCCAAGGGTCACTCGGCGGTACGACGCCCACGGTTCAGCGGTGCTTCATCGGCGCCGGGCGCCGCCCCTGCCTCCCACGCTCACCGGCGCCAGGCGCTGCCGCCGTCTCCCACGCTCACCGGCGCCTCACCGCCCCGCGCCGGCTCGCGCTGGTCGGCGCCGATCAGCGCCCGGACCTCGAAGTCCTCGTACACGGCGGCCTCCTGCGGGGGACCGAGACGGGAGCCGAGCCAGCCCAGCAGGAAGCCCACCGGGATCGAGACGATGCCCGGGTTCTGCAGCGGGAACCACGCGAAGTCGGCATGCGGGTAGACCGAGTCGGGCGTGGAGGACACGACCGGCGAGAACAGCACGAGCAGCACCGAGGAGGCGAGGCCGCCGTACAGGCTGAGCAGGGCGCCCCGGGCGGTGAAGCCGCGCCAGAACAGGCTGTAGACGATGGCCGGCAGGATGGCGGACGCGGCGATCGCGAACGCCAGGAACGCCAGGGTGGCGGTGTTGTTGCCCCAGGCCAGCAGGGCGAACATCATGCCGAGGACGCCCATGCCGACGGCGGCGATCCGGGCCACGCCCAGTTCCTCCGTCTCCTTGGCCCTGCCCTTGCGGATGACCTCGCCGTAGAGGTCGTGGGCGACGGAGGAGGCCGCGGCGAGGGTGAGACCGGCCGCCACGGCGAGCAGGGTCACGAAGGCCAGCGCGGAGACGATCGCGGTGAGGAACTCGCCGCCCAGCTCGCTGGAGAGGAGCAGTACGGCCGCGTCGCCCTTGTGGTCGATGTCCTGGATGGTCCCCCGGCCCACCACGGCGGTGGCGCCGAGCCCCACGAATCCGGCCATCAGACAGACGAACGCGACCAGCCCGGTCGCCCACACCACGGAGGCCCGCAGCACCCGGGTCTGCCGGGGCGCGAGGATGCGCATCATGACGTGCGGGAGCGCGGCGAGGCCGAGCACGATGGCCAGTTGCAGACTGAAGAAGTCGATCTTGCTGATGGGTCCGGCCCCGTAGCGCAGACCGGGTTCGAGGTACGCGGCGCCCAGGCCACTGCCTTCGGTGGCGGATGCCAGCAGTCCGTCGATGTTCCAGTTGAAGCGGTTCAACACCATCACGGCGACCACGGAGATGCCCGCGACGAGCATGACCGCCTTGACGATCTGGATGAAGGTGGCGCCCGGCATACCGCCGATCGCGGCGTAGATGGTGACGATGGAGCCGATGATGATCACGATCATCAGGCGGGCGGTCGGGCCGGGTTCACCGACGAACTGGGTCATCAGCGCGATGCTGCCGACCAGTTGGGCCACCAGGTACAGGGTGCACACGGTGAGCGTGCAGATGGCCAGCGCCAGCCGTACCGGCCGCTGCTTCAGCGGAAGCCGCCGGGCCAGGGTGTCGCCGAGCGTGAACCTGCCCGAGTTGCGCAGGGGTTCGGCGATCAGCAGCAGCACCATCATCCAGGCGACGACCGTGCCGCCCAGATAAAGCAGACCGTCGTAGCCGGTCAGGGCGACCAGGCCGGTGCTGCCGAGCAGCGTCGCGGCCGAGAGGTAGTCGCCGCACATCGCGAGGCCGTTGCGCAGCGGCGACATATCGCGGTTGCCGAGGTAGAACTCGCTGATCTCGTCGCGCTGGGGGGCGGTCAGCAGCGCCGTGAACAGGGTGATCACGACGACGGTCAGGAACAGCACGAACGTCAGCCGCAGACCGAAGGCGTCGGCCACGCTCGCGGACATCGTGACCATCGGACAAGGAGTCGTCACCACGTGCGGAACCGCCGTCCGGCCGGGACACGACGCCGCTGCTCGGCGTCACGGTCCTCCAGCTGGGCCCGGAGCCGGCGCGCGACCGGATCGACGTTCTTGCGCATGTGCCGGACATACAGCCACGCGGTCACGCCCATGACGGCGAACTGGGCCAGACCGAGCGTCAGCCCGATCGTCAGATGTCCGATCAGCCGGTGATTCATCACGGCCGGTACGAAACTCGACAGAAGCACGTACAGCAGGAATCCACCGACCGAGAGCGCGGTCGACCAGGCGCCGAAACGGCGATATGCGGCACTTATTGAACGGAATTCAGGGTGTGCGTGTACGGTCTGGAGGTTCGCTGTGCGTCCCTTGCCGGGAGTGGGGGAGAACGGATCACCTCCCGCGTCGGGCGGGGGAGGAAACGGGACGGAACTGTCGTACCGTGCCGTGTAGTTGGACACAATGCACCCTCTTCGCTGCTTTATGTCTCTCACACTCGGTTCTGACCGGTCGCGGATTGATCCCAGGGGAATTCGACCGGCGCGGGATCAACCCGCTGTGCGGAAACTGTGGGGGAGAAGGGGGAGTATGTCAGTGCGGCTATTGAAGTATCAACCGCCTTGTGGAGATGGATTGTGTGGATGTTTTGAGGGTGGCCGACATTCATCGCACAGCTTTTAGCTGAGCATTGTTCGGGTTTTCCTGGGTCAGATCCGGCGGCCGCGCACCCTCCGGGCGGTCACGCCCAGCGATGCCCCCAGTCGGGCCCGGTGCGCGCCCACTCCCGCTCCCATTCGGCCAGCCGATGCCGGATGGCGATACGGCGCACCGTGAAGTGCGCGACCAGCACGAGGGCCACGACACCGCCCGTGGCGCAGGTCCCCATGGACAGCGCGTGCTGCCAGACGGCGGTCTCGGTGGGCGGAGCCGGGACGCTGCGGCCGGACGCGTCCAGCCAGACATCGGCGCGATCGCCGCGCTTCGTGCCCGCCGGCACCTGCGCCTCGCCGGTCCGGGAGCCTCCGTCGGGCTCGGTCCAGCGGGCCCGCACCCAGTGCAGGGGCTGCTTGTCGCCGTGCGCCGACGGCACCGCGGCCGGGGCGTTCTCGACGACCACGGCGCTCACCAGATCACGCTGCGCCCGCTCCGCCGCCGCGTGCGCCCGCGCGTCCCCGTGCGCCCAGACGCCCACCGCGACACCGGTCGCCGGAGCGACGAAGACCAGCAGGAACACGACGACCAGCACCGTCCACGCCTCGACGACGTCCGAGCGTCGGCGCAGCTCATTACGGCGCCACCGCCACCCGAACACCTGGCCCTGCATCTCGCCCTCCCTCACCGGCGCGGTCCTCCGTTACGAGAACCCCGGTTAGGACTGGTCCGCACTTCCGGTGTACCCGAAAGAGGCGCCGATGGCATGGTTTGGGCCAGAAATTATGGAAACGGGGCCCGGGGCGAGGGGCTGAGCGAGCGGGGATGAGCGGGTGGTGGGTGGCTGGGGGAGGGAGTGGTCAGCCGAAACGTTCGATGCGGATGTGATCCACCGGCTGGCCCGCCTCGACCAGCAGACGTGAGGCGTGCTCGGCGAAGGCGTTCGAGCCGCAGACATACGCCTCCCAGCCGCTCGGCGGAGCCTCGGCCAGCAGTGGGGCCACATGCGCCGCCGACAGCCGGCCCACCGGCACTCCCTCGGGCGCGGCACGCGTGAAGACGGGCGTGGTCTCCTCGCCGTACTCCTCCGCGTAGATCAGCTCCTCGGGCGTCCGCGCGGACACCAGCAGCCGCAGTGGTACGTCGAGGCCGCGCGCCCGGTGGTGGCGGAGCATCGACATCAGCGGTACGACACCGGAACCGGCCCCGAGCAGCAGCGCGGGCCGGTCCCCGGGCCAGGCGAAGAAGCCGCTGAGCGGCCCGCGCACCTCCACCTGGTCCCCGGGCCGTGCCTCCGTGTGGAACCAGCCGGAGACCTCGCCGCCCTCCACATGGTCCAGGGTCAGCTCGATGTGCCCGGTGTCGTCGGGCGGGGACGCGAGCGAGTAGTGACGCTGGGCGGTGTAGCCGTCGCGGGCGGTCAGCCGCAGCATCAGATGCTGGCCCGGCAGATGTCCGGCCCACCCCGGCACCGCGAACCGGAACGTGGCCACCCGCGCCGTCTCCCGCCGTATCCCCGTCAGCGTCGCCGTTTGCCAGAGCGCCGCCGCCCGATCGCTCACCGCGATCCGCCCGGGCACGGCGAAGCGGGTGGGCGGAGTAAACCGCGTGGGCGGGGTGAAGGTCGTCTCAGTCACCGGAGTACCGCTGCTCCTCCCACGGGTTGCCCCGCGCGTGATAGCCGTTCCGCTCCCAGAAGCCGGGCTCGTCGTGGTCGAGGAGATGGAGGCCGGCGATCCACTTGGCGCTCTTCCAGAAGTACAGATGCGGCACCAGCAGCCGCGCCGGGCCGCCGTGCTCGGCGGGCAGCGGATCGCCGTCGTACTCCCAGGCGATCCACGCCCGTCCGCCGGTGAGGTCGGCGAGCGGCAGGTTCGTGGTGTAGCCGCTGTGCGCGTACGCGACCGCGTGCGTGGCCGAGGCGTCGGGCCGGACCACGTCGAGGAACGCGTCCAGCGGGACACCCCCGAACCGCACCCCGAACTTGGACCAGCCGGTCACACAGTGGATGTCGCCCTCGTACACCGACTGCGGCAGCGTGTGCGCCTCGTCCCAGTCCCAGGTGCGGGGCTCCGCCACCAGACCGTCGATCCGGAACGTCCAGTCGGCGGGCGCGAGATCGGGCGTGACCTCGGCGGACAGCACGGGCCAGTCGTCGCCCGCGTCGTACTGACCGGGCGGCAGCCCCGGATCGTCGACGCGGGAGCGGCCGGTGAAGCCTCGGGTGACGTTCAAATGCGGGTCCCACGGGGTGGCTGAGTGGCTGAGTGCCGATGGATGGCTGAGGTGGATCGCTGAGTCGTACAACCGTACGTGTTCGGGGAGGGTGGTCCGACCCTCGGGGGCCCTGGGGCAGACGCTGATCATTGCCGCCGTATGAAGTCTTCGGCGCCCCGGGAATACGGGCCCCGTGATCTTCCTTGCCTGGAATGCCGGCCCCGGTGACAGCGAAGGAGAGTGGGAGAGCGGATGCCCGAGTACATGAGTGACGGCACGGACGGAGTCAGGGGCTCGGACATCACAGGCGGCCTTGAGCGTGCGCCGCACGCGCCCGAGGGCGTGCCGCACGTGCTCGACAACCCCGCCCTCGCCTCCCTCACCGGACCGCACGCCCCCTTCGCCGAAGGGCGGGGCCGGGTGCTGCGCTACCAGGTGGACGTGTCGCCGTGGCTGGCGCTGCCCGACGAACCCGACGCCGACGACTGGGCGGACCTGGCGGCGCTGGTGGGCCCGGGTGCGGAGGTGGCGGTCCCGGCGTACGGCGGGAGCTTCCCGGCCGACTGGGAGACGATCTTCGACATGGCCGGCGTCCAACTCGTCGACGACGGGATCGCCGCCGCACCGGACGACGAGGCCGTACGGCTGGGCCCCGCCGACGTACCCGAGATGCTGGACCTGGTGGCCCGCACCCAGCCCGGCCCCTTCCTCCCGCGCACCGTCGAACTCGGCACCTACCTGGGCATACGCAGGCACGGTGCGCTGATCGCGATGGCCGGCGAACGGCTGCACCCGCCGGGCTGGACCGAGATCAGCGCGGTCTGCACGGACCCGGCCTTCCGCGGCCAGGGCCTCGGCACCCGCCTCGTCCACGCCGTCGCCCACGGCATCCGGGAGCGTGGCGAGACCCCCTTCCTGCACGCCTCCGCCGCCAACACGAACGCCATCCGCCTCTATGAGTCCCTCGGCTTCCGTCTCCGCCGTACCACCCGCTTCGTGGGGGCCCGTGTCCCCGTGACCGCGCCCGGGGCGGGCGTGGCGCCGGGGCGTGCCCTTGAGGGGGCGTCATGACCATGGGGTAGGGTGACCGGGCCAGTCGTCACGTCGGCCGAGGAGGTGGGACCCATTACCGCTGTGTCAGGTCGGGTGCTCTCACCTCAACGCGGCGCGGTGCACTGCCGATAGGCCACCGCGGGAGCGCCCTTCGGCCCACCGAAAGGCTCTCGGCTCTCATGCCATCCCCTCTTTCCACCACCTCCGTCGTCACGGCACTGCGCGCCGCCGGCTGCGTCTTCGCCGAGGACGAGGCGGAGTTGATCCTCACCACCGCCCGCACTCCCGACGAGGCCGCCGCCATGGTCGACCGGCGCGTCGCGGGCCTGCCCCTCGAACTCGTCCTCGGCTGGGCCGAGTTCGCGGGTCTGCGCATCACCGTCGAACCCGGGGTGTTCGTCCCCCGCCGCCGCACCGAGTTCCTGGTCGAACAGGCCCTCGCCGCGGTGCCCGCCGCCTCCGTCGTCGTGGACCTGTGCTGCGGCTCGGGCGCGGTGGGCGCCGCCCTGGCCGCGTCGCTCTCCGAAGGCGGCCGCCGACTCGAACTGCACGCCGCCGACGTCGACCCGGCGGCGGTCCGCTGCGCACGCCGCAACCTCGCGCCCTACGGCGGCCACGCGTACGAGGGCGACCTGTTCGCCGCCCTCCCCGCCGATCTGCGGGGCCGCGTCGACATCCTCGCCGCGAACGTGCCGTACGTCCCCACCGGTGAGATCGGCCTCCTCCCGTCGGAGGCCCGCGACCACGAACCCCTCGTCGCACTCGACGGCGGCACGGACGGCCTGGACATCCTCCGCCGAGTCGCCACCGAGGCCGTCGGCTGGCTCGCCCCCGCCGGCCACCTCCTGATCGAGACGAGCGAACACCAACTCCCGTTGGCCTTGGACGCCTTCCGCGCGGCGGGCTTGGCGGCACGGTCGGCGACTTCGGCCGAGATGTACGCCCAGGTTGTCCTGGGAACCAGAGCCCCGTAAGGGGCGGGGAACTGCGCGATCAACCACACACAACCCGCAGTCGCCCGATCACCGAACCCCCCGAGCTCTTGAGCGCACCCTCCCCCTCCATTCTGCAACTAGTTGCATAAACCCCCACCCGTCGTCTAAAACAAGAAAGACCCAGCCACCCACGGAGGCCCCCATGAGCCGTTACCCCCACCTTCTGAGCCCCCTAGACCTGGGCTTCACCACCCTCCCCAACCGCGTACTCATGGGCTCCATGCACGTGGGCCTCGAAGAGGCCCCCCACGGCTTCGAACGGATGGCCGCGTTCTACGCGGCCCGCGCCCGCGGCGGCGTAGGCCTGATCGTCACCGGCGGCATCGCCCCCAACGACGCCGGCCGCCCCTACGAGGGCGGCGCCAAGCTCACCACCGACGCCGAGGCGGAGCAGCACCGCGCGATCACCGACGCCGTGCACCGCGAGGGCGGCCGGATCGCGATGCAGATCCTGCACTTCGGCCGGTACGCCTACCACCGCGACCTGGTCGCACCGAGCGCGCTGCAGGCACCCATCAGCCCGTTCGTCCCGCACGAACTCACCGACGCCGAGGTCGAGCGGACCATCGACGACTACGCGAACGCGGCCCGCCTCGCCCGGCACGCCGGGTACGACGGCGTCGAGATCATGGGCTCCGAGGGCTATCTGATCAACGAGTTCATCGCGGCCGGCACCAACCACCGCACCGACCGCTGGGGCGGCCCGTACGAGAACCGCATGCGTTTCCCCGTCGAGATCGTGCGCCGGGTCAGGGAGGTCGTCGGCGAGGACTTCATCATCGTCTACCGGCTGTCGATGCTGGACCTCGTCCCGGGCGGCTCCACGTTCGACGAGGTCGTCACCCTCGCCAAGGCCGTCGAGGCGGCCGGGGCGACGATCATCAACACCGGCATCGGCTGGCACGAGGCCCGTATCCCCACCATCGCGACCTCCGTCCCGCGCGGTGCCTACACCTGGGTCACGAAGAAGCTGATGGGCGCCGTGTCCGTCCCGCTCGTGACGACCAACCGCATCAACACCCCAGAGCTGGCCGAGCAGTTGATCGCCGACGGCCACGCCGACATGGTGTCCATGGCCCGGCCGATGCTCGCCGACCCGGAGTTCGTCAACAAGGCCGCGGCGGGCACGCCCGACGCCATCAACACCTGCATCGGCTGCAACCAGGCCTGCCTCGACCACACCTTCAACCTCCAGATCACCTCCTGCCTGGTCAATCCGCGCGCCTGCCACGAGACCGAACTCGTGCTCTCCCCGACCCGGCTGCGCAAACGCGTCGCCGTCGTCGGCGCGGGCCCGGCCGGTCTCGCCTGCGCGGTCAGCGCCGCCGAACGCGGCCACGAGATCACCCTCTTCGACGCCGCCCACGAGATCGGCGGCCAGCTCAACGTGGCCCGCCGGGTCCCCGGCAAGCAGGAGTTCGACGAGACCCTGCGCTACTTCCGCCACCAACTCGACGCGCACGGCGTGGACGTACGGCTGAACACGCGCGTCGCCGCCGACGATCTCGCCGAGTACGACGAGGTCGTGGTCGCCACCGGGGTCACCCCGCGCACCCCCGACCTCCCGGGCGTCGACCACCCGAAGGTCGTCGGCTACCTCGATGTGCTGCGCGACGGCGCCCCCGTCGGCGACCGCGTCGCGATCCTCGGCGCCGGGGGCATCGGCTTCGACGTCGCCGAGTACCTCACCGACGGAGGGGACAAGGCGAGCGAGGACCCGGCCGTCTACTTCCGGCAGTGGGGCGTCGACATGGACTACCGCGCGGCCGGTGGTCTCGCCGCCCCGGAGCGGTCCGCCCCGCCGCGCTCGGTCCACCTCCTCCAGCGCAAGACCTCCAAGGTCGGCGCCGGACTCGGCAAGACCACCGGCTGGATTCACCGCACCGAACTCAAGCACCGGGGCGTCACCATGGTCCCCGGCGTCCAGTACGACCTCATCGACGACGCCGGGCTGCATGTCACCGTGGACGGCGTCCGCCAGGTCCTGGAGGTCGACACGATCGTCCTGTGCACCGGGCAGGAACCGCGCCGCGATCTCTACGACGCCCTCGTCGCCGCCGGACGCTCCGCCCACCTCATCGGCGGCGCCGACGTCGCCGCCGAACTGGACGCCAAGCGGGCCATCAAACAGGGCACCGAGCTGGCGGCGGCCCTGTGACGGCCTTCCTAGGATGAGTCCATGTCACTCCCGCACGCGATCCTCACCGCCCTGCTCGAAAAGCCGTCGTCGGGCTTGGAGCTGACCCGGCGGTTCGACAGGTCGATCGGCTACTTCTGGTCGGCCACGCACCAGCAGATCTATCGCGAGCTGGGAAAACTGGAGAGCGAGGGCCTCATCCGCGCCCTGCCCTCCGAACGGCCGGCCCGGGGCCAGAAGAAGAGCTACGAGGTCCTGCCGGCCGGCCGCGAGGAACTGGCCCGCTGGACCTCCACACCCCAGGACCCCAAGCCGTGGCGCGACGCCCTCTTCGTACGGCTGCGCGCGGCGGCCGTGGTCGGCACCACCGGCCTGCGGGACGATCTCGGCCGCCATCTCGCCCTGCACCAGCGGCAGTTGACCGAGTACGAGGAGATCGAGAAGCGGGACTTCGGGCCCGGTCACGACTCGCCGCAGGACCGGCTCCAGCATCTGATCCTGCGCGCCGGCATCGACCTGGAGACCTTCTGGACCCAGTGGCTGACCAACGCCCTGGAGGAGTTCGAGAGCCTGCCGGACGAGGGAGGGGGGACCTGACCCCCTCCCTCACAGCCGGTGCGGCTTCGCCCGGCGGCGCAGGTACCAGCCCGCCGCCACCGTGCCGACGGCCACCAGCGCGCCGCCGCCCACCAGGGTGAGGGTGCCGTAATCCTCGGAGCTGCCGCCGAGTCCACCCATGACGCCCTGTGCGGGCGAGGTGGGTGAGGCGGTCGTCGTCGTGGAGATGGTGGGGGTGGCGGCGGTGACGATGATCGACTGAGTGCCCGCCGTGGTGCCGTCCCGGCACACCACGATCACGGTGTACGTACCGGGGGAGACGTTCGTCCAGGACGCGGACTGGGTGGTGCTGGTGCCGGTGAGTGTGACCTGCCGCCCCTGGGAGAAGTTGGCCTGCCCGCTGGAGAGCAGCGAGGCGTTGCCGAACACGCCGTTGACGCTGGTGCGGCAGTCGCTGGTGTTGACGGTGACGTTGGAGCCCGTGGTGCTCACCGAGATGCCCGAGGGGACGGCGGTGGCCGACGACGCGGTCAGGGCGATGGGCAGGGCGGCGGCGGCCACGGTCAGGCCGGAGCGGAGAAGGAGTCGAGACATACGCATGGGTGTGCCCTCCGGCGGCACGGTTGGCGGTACATCCCTTGCGCCGCCGAGGATCGGGGAACCCCGTGCTGCCTCAGGCCGAGCCAACGTGCCCCACGCCCCGCCCGCATGCGGACCGCCCCCGGGCAGGTGACGGATTCCGCCGAGCGGGGGACGGCACACGCCGGCGTCGGCTCCGGGGCCGCGCGCGTCGGACGGAGTCCTCGGCTCTCAGGGCCCGCGTGCGTCCAGCGGCGGCCTCCGGGCTCAGGACCGTGTCCGTCGGGTGGCGATCTCGGGACTGCGTCCGTCGGGTGGCGATCTCAGGGCCGCGTGGTCACCGTCCGCTCCGCCGAGAACCCTCCCCACGTCCCGTCCGGCAGCTTCGCCCTGATCCGCACCCGGTACGACACCCCGCTCTCCCGGCCCGCGTAGAAGCTGTACGTGGCCCGGCCCTCGGGCGGCGTCCCACCCCACACGAGGGTCGTCGCCGGGCGTCCGTCCAACTGGATCTCGTACTCCGTGATCACTCCGTCGGCCCGCGGCGGTAGCCAGGAGAGGACGAGGGAGTACGCCCCGTCGTCGTCGCGCGCCGAGACGCGGAAGTCGGTGGGCGCCGTGCCCCGTCCGTCGTCCGTGCCGGGGGCGGTGAGGAGCCGTAGCGGCTCGCTCACGGGGGAGACGTTGTCCGCCGCGTCCCGCGCCCGCACGGTGAAGGAGTACCGGGTACCCGGCCGTAATCCGGTGACCACGGCCGCCGTCTGCTCACCGCCGACGCTGTGGATCTTCGTATCGCCCTGGAGGATGTCGTACGACACCACGTCCCCGTCGTCCGTCGACCGCCCCCAGGACAGCTGAACCGCCCTGCTCCCGACCGGCTTTCCAGCGAGGCGGGCGGGCCGTGTCGGGGCCCGGCGGTCGATGGCCCCGGCGGCCGGTGTCGTGGCCCGCGCCTTCGCGCCGGGCGGACCGAGATCACCGGCGGTGCCTCGGGCCCGGACCGTGAAGACGTAGGTGGTGGACGGCCGCAGCCGGGTGATGTCCGCCATGTGCTCGTCGCGCGGCACGTCCTTGACCTTCGTACGGCCCCGATACACCTCGTATCCGGCGATCTCCGACTCTCCCGACACCTGGTTCCACATGACATGGACGCTGGTCGCGCTGCCCGCGGTGGCGGTGACGCCCAAAGGTGCCGGCGGCGGGCGGCGACCGGGGCTCTCGTCCATGGCGCAGGAAGGGATGAGGAGCAGGGAAGTGCAGAGCAGCGCGGCACGGAGCACCGGCGCGAACGCCGGGATCGGTGTCGTTCTCGGTGTCGGCGGTGTCGTTCTGGGCGGCGGTGTCGGTTTCGGCGGGGTGGGGCGGCGTCGCATGATCCGGCCTCCGGTGTGTCGAGCGGCGGCGGGATTGGTCTGTACCTATCCCCATGTATGACACGGCTGACGCGGTCACATCAAGAGGGTGGGTCCGGGAGACCTGGTCGGCCGCGCGGGTGGCCGCTCGGTTCACGTCACGGCGTCCCGCTACGTATGCTGGTGGTCCGAAACGGTGCGAACTGGCTTTCCTACCAGGTGAGTTCGTGCTGTATGGCGCGGGCCGCTGTCGTCGCCGAACCCGCGCCGACGAGCGCGGCCGAGTGGCCGGGACCGAGGCAGGCCCGGTCTCTCGGCCGCGCGCACGCCCGTTGACGCCGTGCACCGTCCGGCCCCCTCCCGGTGGCCGACCTCTCCGCCCCGCACCACCTTGGGTGAGTGATCGTCAATGTCGCCCAGGAGAGGGTTGCTTATCGTGCGCGTCCGCTCCCTGACGCTGGCTGTTGTCGGCGCCGCTCTGATGGCCCCCGTCGCCCTGCCCGCCCTGGCCCACCAAGGTCCCATAGGCGGACGCGAAGGTGACGCCGTGACAGCCGCCGAACTGCTGGAGCGGGTGCGCGGCTGTGTACGGGTCTCACGGGGGCTCTACCGCAGCGACGCGGCGAAGCCCGCGGCGATCCCCGTCTGCGGAGTGGACGGCGCGGTGCACTGGAAGGCCGACATGGACATCGACTGCGACGGCCGGCCGAGCCCTCGCTGCAATCGCCGCGCCGACCCGTGGTTCCAGCCGTCGACCTCCTTCCAGCAGTCCGACGGCCGTCAGCTGCGCTCCGAGACACTGCCGTTCATCGTCGTCCCCGCCCCGAGCCGGATCTGGGACTACCGGCGCCACGGCATCACCGGCGGCTCCCTCGCCGTCGTCGTCTACGAGGGCCGCGTCCAGTACGCCGTCGTCGGCGACACCGGTCCGCAGGGCGTCATCGGCGAGGCCTCCTACGCCACCGCCGAGGCCCTCGGCATCCGCCCCGACCCACGTCGCGGCGGCACCGACTCCGGTGTCACCTACATCGTCTTCGAGAAGTCCCGTGTATCGCCCATCGAGGACCGGGGGGCGACGGTGAAACAGGGGGAGGCGCTGGCACGGCAGTTGGTGGGCGGATGGTGAGCCGTCCGTCCCGGGCCCACCGTGCCCGTGCCCGTGCCCGTGCCCGTGCCCGTGTCCGTGCCCGTGCCCGTGTCCGTGCCCGTGTCCGTGCCCGTGTCCGTGCCCGTGTCCGTGCCCGTGTCCGTGCCCGTGCCCGTGCCCGTGCCCGTGACCGTGCCCGTGTGCGCCTGAGCGCCGAACCCGAACCCGGGGCCTGCCACCTGACGAGGAGGCAGGCCCCGGAGTGGTGTGAAGGGGGAGGCGAGCGGTGTGGGTGTGGGTGGCTGGGCGGGGTGGAGCGGGGTCTGAGCCGTGCGGCTCGGTCGGCTGGGCGAGACCCCTGCCCGGCCGAGCGCGTCACTCCTTCCGATACGTGTACGCCTCGGCAGCCGCCGCAGCCACCGCCGTCAGGTCCGCCCCCGTGGAGGCGGTGACGACGGCGGCGACGGCGCCATCGACGAACGGCGCGTCGACCAGACGGGTGTCGTCGGGGAGTTCGTCGCCCTCGGCGAGCAGCGCCTTCACGGTGAGGACGGCGCTGCCGAGGTCGGTGAGCACCGCGACCCCCGCGCCCCGGTCCACGGCCGCGGCGGCCGCGGTGATCAGTTCGGCGCTGGTGCCGAGGCCGCCGTCCTCGGTGCCGCCCGCCGGGGCGACGGGCACCGTCGCGCCCGCCCCCGCGAGCCCCTTCGCCAACTCGGCGACCGAGGCGGCGACGGCGGCGCTGTGCGAGACCAGCACGATGCCGACCAGCTTCTCGTCGCCCGCCTTCTCCTCCACCTTCGTCTCGTCAGGCATCGGCGGCCTCCGAAGCCCCCTCGCCCTCGCCCTTGCCCTCGGCCCCGCCCCCGGCCCCGGCGGTGTCGGCGAGCGCCGCGATCAGCAGTGCGGCGGAGGTCGCGCCGGGGTCCTGATGGCCGATGCTCCGCTCGCCCAGATAGCTGGCCCTGCCCTTGCGGGCCTGCAACGGCGTGGTCGCGAGGGCGCCCTCCTCGGCGGCCGAGCGCGCCGACCGCCGGGACCAGCGCGTCGATCATGGTCTTGTCGCCGGGCGCGGCACCACCCAGCGCCATCACCGCGTCCACACCGGCCCGCAACGCGTCCGCGAGCTGACCCTCGCTCACCTCGGCCGCCTCGCCGAGCGCCTTGCCGGTGCGGCGCAGCAAGGTGCCGTACAGGGGGCCGGACGCGCCGCCGACGGTCGAGATCAGCTGCCGTCCGGCGAGTACGAGGACGGCGCCGGGCGTCTCGGGCGTCTCCTTCTCCAAGACGGTCATCACGGCGGTGAACCCGCGACGCAGATTGCTGCCGTGGTCGGCGTCCCCGATGGGCGAGTCGAGCGCCGTGAGCCGCTCGGCCTCGCGCTCCACGGAGGCTGCGGCCGCCGCCATCCAGCGACGGAAGAAGTCGGCGTCGAGCACGGAATCTCCTTGCGTGGTACGAGAATTGACTGACAGTGGTCGCCCCCGCCGGAGGCGTCGGTGGGACCGGACCGGACCGGCGCGGTCGGCGCGGCCGATGCGCGGCTGATGCGCGGCCGACGCACGGCTCACATTCCCCAGCGCAGTCCCGGGGTCTTCACCGGCGCGTCGTACAGCCGCAGCACTTCCTCGTCGATCTGGCAGAGCGTCACCGAGGCGCCGGACATGTCGAGGGAGGTGACGTAGTTGCCGACGAGGTTGCGGGCGACGGCGACGCCGCGCTCGGTGAGGGCGCGCTGGACCTCCGCGTTGAAGCCGTACAGCTCCAGCAGCGGGGTGGCACCCATGCCGTTGACGAGCAGCAGGACGGGGTTGTGGGGGTCCATGTCCTCCAGGATGGCGTTGACCGCGAAGTCGGCGATCTCGCCGGACGTCATCATCGCGCGCCGCTCCCGCCCCGGCTCCCCGTGGATGCCGATGCCCAACTCCAGTTCCCCGGCGGGGAGATCGAAGGTGGGGCTGCCCTTGGCGGGGGTGGTGCAGGCGGACAGGGCGACGCCGAAGCTGCGGGAGTTCTCGTTGACCTGCCGGGCCAGGGCCTCGACCCGCTCCAGGGGCTGTCCCTCCTCGGCGGCGGCGCCCGCGATCTTCTCCACGAACAGGGTGGCGCCGGTACCGCGCCGGCCGGCGGTGTAGAGGCTGTCGGTCACGGCCACGTCGTCGTTGACGAGGACCTTGGCGACCTGGATGCCCTCGTCCTCGGCGAGTTCGGCCGCCATGTCGAAGTTCAGTACGTCGCCGGTGTAGTTCTTGATGATGAACAGCACCCCGGCGCCGCTGTCCACGGCCGCGGCGGCTCGTACCATCTGGTCCGGCACGGGGGAGGTGAACACCTCACCGGGACAGGCCGCCGACAGCATGCCGGGCCCCACGAAACCACCGTGCAACGGCTCATGCCCCGAACCACCACCGGAGACGAGCCCCACCTTCCCGGCGACGGGCGCGTCCCGCCGTACGATCACCCGGTTCTCGACATCCACGATCAACTCGGGATGAGCGGCCGCCATACCCCGCAACGCATCCGCGACGACGGTCTCCGCGACGTTGATCAACATCTTCATGGGTGTCTCCTATAGAGCTATCAGACAAGCGGCTGACTTGCGTTTTTGCAGGTCAGTGCGCATTGGGTGATTTTTGAACTCGGCGGTTGGTGGCGGTCGTGGGCGGGCTCCGGCGGTACTGATGCTGACTCAATGCCGACTTTGATGACGGGGCGTCAGGTGTCAAGGGCGGTCGGACACTGGTCGGCGCGGTCGCATCTGCTGGAAGTATCGACCTTGCGGCAGCGAAGGTCACGTGCGTGGGCGCTCATGAGCCTGCCAGGGTGCCCGAGGCTCCCTGCCAGTTGGGCCATGGGCCGGTCCAGAGCGAAAGGGCGACGCGTGCGCGCGACCGACCTGGAGCGGCAATGATGGGGAGGGGGACTCTGTTATGAAGCTCAGGAAGAGAATGCTCGAATCGCTGGGCCACCTGGTGTGCGGAAGCCTCGGCTCCGACGATGCGGGCAACGCGTCGGGACCGAAAGTACTTCCCTTACCGACCCAGCAAGTACATCACCGAGTTCTTCGCTGAGCTCGGCACGGACGGGGTGCACGACGGCTCGACGCGGCACCGTTGGGCGGCCGACGCTCTTGAAGCGATGCCGGCTGAGCCGCACGACGGTCCTTCGCGACCGCCGGAGTCCTTCTCCCGGCTGATCGACTATCCGATGAGTCCTGCTGACGCCCTCAATGAGGGGTCTGACCGGCGAAATGCGCTTCGGCAACCCAACCAGTACTTGCCCGGGAAGGCTTCGAGGCCTTCAACTCTGGTGACGGGCACTGCTATTAGGTCAAGGCGCTTGAGTATGGCAAAGACATCTGGATGCGCCACGCGCTGCCCACGCGTCACTTCCGGCAAGCGCTCATGATGCTCGCTCACGAGATTATTGTCGACCCCGAAAACCAACCGAAGAGTGCTTGTCGACCACGCCTTCATCGTGGCCGGCAGCGAAATCACCATGACGGCGCGAAACTGGCTGGGGAAGGAATTGGACGCGTCGAAGCGTAGCCAGATCCTGTTCATGGACCGGGATGACATCCTGAACCAGTACGTCGCGACGAATTTGCGCCTGCCAGACGACGGTCCGTCTCACGCGCCCGTTGTCAGCCCTCTCGGCAGTTCCAGCGAAGGGCCGTTCCAAGGCGCTGTCAGCAGGTTCTTCGTCTGCTGGTGGTACAACATTCATGGAGCTGTGACTCGCGGAGAGGTGCTGCACTTCAGGCGCTCATGGGAGAGCGAAGGCCGGCTCGCGGTTGTGGCGAGCCCGGATTGGCGGCGTGGCGGTCGCCTGGGGGCGAGGGGATCGCTATCGCCGTCCTTGGGCGCGTGCAGTGATCCGCGCAGGTTCCGCGCAGGTTCCGCGCGAGTGTGGGTGAGACCGAGAACGGCAGTGTGGCGTCGTGCCTGGGTAAGGGCGACGTACAGGGATCGATGTTCTTCGCCTTCGAGGACGAGGCTGCTGTACATCGGGTGGGTTGGGGGGTGGGGGGGCAGATGGCTGCGCCTGCCTGGCATACAGGCCGAGCGACATCAGGCGCGACGAGTGGGTGGGATGACCAAGTCGGCCAAGAGGTACGAGCCGTTCTGGGGGAGCGTCCGGGAGGCGGAGGCGCAGGGTCGTCCGGTGATGCATGTCGTTAAGGTCGGCAAGTTCATCATGCAGGCGTCCAGGGACATCGAGCTGGCCACGCTGTTCGCGGAACACCAGGTCTTCGACCAGGATGAGGTCGGCGAGTTCGACTGGGTGCCGGACGAGTTCGAGGTGCTGCATCTTCGGTTCAAGAACACGCGGACCGGGGTGTGGGAGTCCACCATCCAGTCCATCTCGACGGTGCCGGCGCTGCCGGAGGCGCCGAAGTGAGTGAGCCGCAGGTCGATTGCGTGCGATGGCGGTGTGGCTGGTGGCGGGGGGTTCGGGGACATCGGCGCGTCGAAGGACCTGGCACCAACGGCCACTCCTGCCGTCACAGTTCCGGTCTACGTCAACGCTGGCCTCATTGAAGAACTGGAGCAGAAGCAGGGCCAGACCACCTGGAGTCTCGACAAGCTGTTGCAGTTGCCGCGCGAACTGAACGACTGTTACGCGGAAGATCACGTCTATGCCTGCCACGCACTAGTAAGGGCAGTCATCGACCATGTCCCGCCGATTCTTGCTGCCAACTCCTTTGAGTCGGCGGTCAGCAACTACAAGTGGACCGGACCGACAAGAAGTACATGGCACGGTTGCTGGAATTCAAGAACCAGGCGGATGATGTACTTCACCGGCAGATCCGCCATAGCAAGGACGTCATCGCCATGCACGACCTGTTGCCCTTCGGGGCTTATTTCAACGCCCTGCTACGGGAGTGCATCGGCAAGTTGTAGTGGCCAGCGCAAAATGGATTGTGGGAGGAGGCGGCATGGCGGTAAAGGCAAAGCTAAGTCTTGTCCCGTAAATGATTTACGGCGTGCTGGCTGACCTGCTCGTCTTCTCGGTCACCCGGTGGGGGCGAGGTTGTGCAGGCGGGCGATGCCGAGCATGGCGTGGTGGACGCGGTCGCCTTGTGCAACACCCTTTAGTACTGCAGCCGCAGTTGGTGTGACGGTTGGTCTGGCTGCTCGTTGAAGTGGGCATGGGTGGGGACGTCACGGTTGATGAGGTGCACCGCT